>JAPYTC010000172.1 GCA_029941685.1 Planctomycetota bacterium
AGTAAGGTCGGCGCAGTATCTTGAATATGCATACCTTCGATGACTTTGCCCGATTCGAGGCCTTCTTTCGAAATTGCAAAAATGCCGTTAAAGCGGTGTTGCCCAGAGATGGGTGCATTTTTGCGCATGGCAAACAATTCTTTTTCCGCCCAACACTCTTTAGTGATGCAGCTCAATCCGGCCATTTGAAATTGCAAGTCGGGGGCTTCGGCAGTACGGGGCCCGGAGTAGATGTCTTCTTTCTTGAAGATGCCGTCGCAGGCGTCACTCCCATCTGGCATTTTGATGTCGCGCAAGCCAACAATGATTTCGTCGAGTAAAGTCGAGTAATCGTCTTCAGAGACTATGCCGCTTGGCTCGCGATTTTTCAGGTTTAAACAAATACCATGTAAATTCGCAAATGCCTTGGTGCGCAACCAATCGATGTCGCTGGCATCGGCTTGCCTTTTCATCTTTGGACGGTAAATCGGAATTTTACCGAGCGGGCCCATTAACTTTTCAATGAAGCCTAGACCGAGACGATGAAAAACTCCACCGAGGTGTAGCTTGCCCCACTTGAGGTATGGCACTTGCTTGCGTACTAAATAACCTTGCTGCTCAAGCCAAGTATTAATATGAAAGTCTTGATACTGCGGACCGAATCCGTGGTCACTAACCAGTGCAATGGGCACATCTTCACCGATGATGGCACGCGCCTCGCCGACAAACTTGTCCGCTAAACGATAGGAATCTTTGATGACCTCACCATAAAGATGGGCACCCTCTTCGGTGTACCCCGCATGGCTCGGGTCTTGGAATTTCCAGAAATAATGTTGGCAGCGATCGGTTACCGAAATCACTGTAAAGTAAAAATCGGTTGGGCGCGTACGCAAGAAGTCGGTTTGAATCGTCAAGCGCTGTTCTTCGAGGCGAAACAACTCGTCGCGCAATTCGGAGTAAAGGCTAAGATCGTCTTCTGCTGTCTCGGTATCACCGTCATATTTACTGTATTCGACATCGGCGACATAGTCCGTGCCGAGAATTCGGCGGATGTCATCGCAGATTTCGGGCGGCCAAGCAATCGAATCGCCAGTGAGCGGCATCGGAATTCCTGAAATCATGTAGCCATTGTTCACCTCGTAAGGTGGGTATGTCATGGGCACCGACAACGAACCTACGCTTAAACCTCGTCGGCTAAGCAAGGACATGATGTCTTTGCCAACAAAGCTACTACTGTTCTTAAGACTGTGTTGGTAAGTGCCAAGATTACGTCCAATAAAGTGAAAAACGCCATGCTTTCCAGGGTTTAAGCCCGTGAACATAGACGTCCACGCGGGTGGCGTCATGGGCGGTTTTTCTGATTCAAGGGCACCCGAAACCCCGTCGCGCAATATTTTAGCGATATTAGGCAATTCACCGGCTGCAATCATCGGGTGGATGATGTCGTAAGTCGCGCCGTCTATTCCGATTATGGCAAGTTTGGTCATGTGTTTATGGCTAGAAAGCCCCGAGCTATTAGAATACACTATCCCCATGCGTTACACACTACTCTCTATGCTCATCCTTGTTTGTGCCATACTAGGCTCGTGCAGTGTTTCTCCGTATACACAAGGCCCTGACTTAGGCGCCAACCCTTCACTGTTGCCACTCGACTACGAAGCCGAGATTGCCAATGGTCAATTCTTTATTGGCGCCGAAGACAAGTTAAGCATAGATTTCTGGAAGCAAGAAGACTTGTCTCGCTCATACGCCGTGCGCAAAGACGGCAGTGTATTGTTTCCACTAGTCGGCCGACTACAGGCAAATGGCCTTACTCGCGAACAATTCGAAGACAAGCTCCTTACCGCATACGCGGACTTTATCGTCAGCCCTGTTCTAGCCTTGTCAATCGAGTTCTACCCTAGCCGCAAAGTCACGGTCTTGGGTGAAGTGAATACAAAATCTGTGATTTCGCTTACTACGCCTAACACGACTATCCTGGATGTTATTGCAATGGCTGGCGGTCTCACTGCCGACGGCGACACTGCTGGCGTGCTTATCGCCCGCCGCATCAATGGCGTGATGAATGTCCGCCACTACAGCCTCGCTGGACTCTTTGCACCTACCGATGTCAGCATGCAAGCAGCTGCACCGCCCTACGTCCAAACTGGCGATGTGGTGTACGTGGTCAAATCTTCTTCGGCCGAATATGCCGCGCGCCTCGACTTAGTGTCTGACACTTTGCGTGCACTCAACTTTGGCGTAAGCGTGATTTCGAGATCACCTCAAGCAGCTGAAGTAATCATTGGCGACTAATTAGCCAAACCAACGCCGCGCTGTAATCTGAGAAGCTTGCATCGCGGTAAAATATTCGTTGGCGGGCACATGCCAAAAATTCTCGGCGTAATCGGCGTCGTATTGAGACGCAAAAAAAGCATCTAGATGCCGCGATAAACGAGAATAATCTACCGCGTCAATTTGTGATTTATAGCATTGCAGAGCACGCATCTTTTGCTGATGTTGCTGCGTCGTCAATTCAACAACCGTCCGTGGTGGCATGACCTGCCACAAACTACTAGCGGCAATAGTTGCGTCTAGATCTTGTGGCCAAGCGCGCTGTAAAATTAAATTCGCCTCATAGTGATCGACATGATTGTCAGCCCACCACACACCGTGCACGCGTTGCGGACGAAATTCGCTAAGTAAGTGTCGCAATTGTTCACAAATCGAATCATCGGCTGTCAGCAATGTTTCGATCCCGCCGAGATGGTGAGTGTTTTTAATACCTAACTCAGCCATTGCTGCTGCCGATTCGGCCCGACGAATTTGCGATGACTGTTGGTGGTCTACCGAGCTGACTCCACGACTACCATCTGACAACCAGATAACCTGAACGGTTGTGTTATCTGCCAAGGCTTGCAGCATCGCGCCACCACACTGCAGCACCTCATCATCATAATGCGGCATCACTACCGTGATGCGATCAACATGTTCTATGGGTTGCGTGTTTTCTAGTTGAGCCAGCGTGCGTTGGTGATCGACGGCAGTGCTTAAAAATCGCTTATTTTGCCAACTAGACCCACAAAGAAGTGGTTTGGACAGTTTTTGTCCTCGAATCAACTTGGCCATTTTCGAGGCCGGCAACACGCACCATGCTTCGGTGTAGCCACGCCCCTGATGACGCATGCAACTACGCACGCTTTGCAAATTTAGCCCGTCACCGACGGCATGGTGTATCAAAAAATTTGGCCACAGCGGAGTTTTTGATTCGTACAAAGCCACCAACATCTTGCGTGGCAATTCATCTAAACGCTCGAGCAATAACTCGGTGTTTTCACCTTGTCGCGGGAACGGCGCAACAAAGGATTCGCTGTGCTCGTTGAACGGCAACAGAGTACTGCCGAAATCACGTTCGAGCGATGAAACTTTTTGGCGCGGATCGCCGAAAGAAAAACCTGGCTTTGTGATTGGCAACGATTCGACCACTGTCGGCACCGAGATGATGTTCGACGGGCGGCGCATAAAGCGTGGCCATTGCATGGCTATTCCATGTAACCCAAAGCACGCATCGTCTCAAGCAATTTCTCATCGTCTTCTGCAACGTTCCCATCAAAAGAGCGTGGGCTTAAAGAAACCGCCCCCTCGCGGATGGCCACTGGATTATTTTCGTTGTAGCTATCTTCGAAACAATCGAGCATCACCCTGCCGTCCATGTGATCGTCTACTTCTAGACCAATCAGATGCATCATGGTTGGCGCCATATCGGCGATTTGAAAGCCGGTCTGGCGGCCAGCAGTCCTGCCATGGCGCGGGACGCCTT
>JAPYTC010000173.1 GCA_029941685.1 Planctomycetota bacterium
GGCTGCCAACAGTTTGATTTGGAGCGATGTTGACCGCTGGTGGGCAGAAAACAGAGTGATTGAATATTGCGCATTTCTCTTTGAAAAATCCCAAAAAGCTCAATAAATAAGCGAAATTAGCCGATAATAGAGCGCCTCCAATGAGTGTTACTCTTACTACATCCGATTTCTCTAAACAGATGCACGCTGCCGCGGTAGGTGAGCGTGATGTCGATGGAGTCGTGTTTGGCGGGCAGTTGGCAGCGGCACGGTGGCGCCCAGAGGATATTCAAAATGCTCAGCAGTCGGTTATCGACGAATTGCGTATTCAATTTGGCAGGCCATTGCCAGAGAAAATGCGTATTGCGACGCAGACTTTTTTGAGCACCACGCTTGCAGGATATTCCCACAGTTTGTTTGTTGACCGTGGCCACGTAAATGAGGCGACCAAAGACGACCAAGACTCATTGCTGAAAGCATTTTCGCGATTAGGTAGTTGGAGCTGGGATGTGCGCAGTAAAGACTTCTTCGGAGACGAGTCATTTCAAGGGATGCATGGTGCGTCGCGTGATGCGCAAATATCCAGTCGCGAGCAATGGCTTGAGAGAATCCATCCACAAGATGTAGAAAAAGTATCTGCTGAAACTTTACAGTTGCTTATAAGTGACAAGCTCGTTGACATTGAATACCGCGTGCTTCTGCCTGATTCTGAAGTGCAGCACTTGAACATGCAGGCCGAAGTTGTGCGTGACTCAGCCGGTTCGCCATGCCGACTTATTGGTGTTTGTCGCGATGCAACAGATACAGTTCGCTTGCGCACTCAGCTCGAAGGTCTGAGCCGTATCGATCCGTTGACGGGAAGTCTTAACCGTCGCGGTTTACGTCGCTCAATTAAGCAAGAAGTCGAACGACGTAAGAGAAACAAAACTGAAATACAGGCTTTGTTCATCGACCTCGACGATTTTAAGCGCATCAACGACGTTTACGGTCACAGTACTGGTGACGAAGTGTTACGCAATGTATCAAAACATATTAGTGATGCTGTTCGTGCTACTGATCATGTCGCGCGCTTGGGCGGTGACGAGTTTATGGTGCTGTTGCCTGATACCGATCGCGCAGCGGCCAGCGTAGTCGCCGAAAAGCTATACGAGACCTTGTCTACGGCGGTGGTTGCCGAACGCTTCCCGCATATTCGTATTAGTTTGAGCATGGGATTGGTTAGCGCCAACAAAGAAGACGAGGCTGTAGCTGACTTTATCGAACGAACCGAGCGTGCACTGCATTCGGCAAAGCGTATGGGTAAGGGCCGCATTATTCACGAAGATAGCTTATTTGATAGCGGTGGCTCGGAGCGCCTAACCTCCGAGGAGATGATAAAGCAATTGCGTCAGCCTGACAGTTACTTTGCTTTACGGCAGCCCATTATTAAAGCTAGCGATCGTAGTGTTGTTGGCTATGAATTACTCACGCGTAGTAGCTGTCCAGGCCTGAACAGTCCTGAAGACTTTCTGCAATTCGCGAAAGACGTAGGAATCGTCAATCTGGTAGACATGAATGCCTTCAAGGTATGCACGCGTGCAGCACGAACTCTGCGCCCGGCACAACTTTGTCATATCAACATTTTACCTTCTTCGCTCGAATTCCATATGGCCGAAGAAATTCTATCGATGTTGCCACAGGGCGAACGCTTGTCAAATATTTGTATCGAGCTAAGTGAAAGAGAGTTGGTGCAAAAACCAGATCGTTTTTCTGAAATGTTAATTAAACTTCGTGCGGCTGGCCTGAAAATAGCTTTGGACGACGTTGGTAACGGTTTCTCTAGCCTCGAGACAATGTTGTTGGTGCGCCCAGAGGTTGTGAAAATAGATCGCGCTTTAGTCTCGAAAATATCCCAACGCCAGTCTCAGCGCAATATGCTTTTCAATCTTATGCAAATGACTGCGACGTGGGATGCAGTTATTGTCGCCGAAGGTGTCGAAGAAGAGGAAGACTTTAATGTTTTGCAAGAGCTAGGCGTCGACTACGTGCAGGGCTATTTGTTTGGCTTGCCCGAGCCGTTGGATAAATAATAACTGTCAGCGTAGTCACTTAAGTTTTTCGGTGGTACACGGTGCCAGTTGTCAATGCTTGTGACTTTGCGCAATGCCGTGGTAAACTGTTCGCTGCTACCGTCCGCGTTTGTTACTTTGCCGAGCGCAATAATTTCTAGCAAACCAAATTGATCACGACCTGAGTCGTAGGTCGCTTTGCCACGGAGCTTGACCTGTAGCATTTCGTCGCCTTGCTGGTAGTTGGCAATCCCAGTAATGATGTAAGTTGAGCGTAGTTGTTTGATTGAGTTGCACGAAAAAACCACTTCGGATTTAACCATGTCGTTGGCGGCAAATTTAGACGAAAAACCATCGTGCACAATTCGGTTCATTAAGTCAGCACTTAATTTTTTCTTGGAGGAGATCTTTATCGGCGTAACAAAGCTAAGCAATTCGGTTTTGTTGAACCAAATGAAGTCTTTGAGCCAAGGGGTTTGTTTGTACTCATCTAATACGAATGAGTTTGCGTGACGCTTGAACACTTCTAGGGATAGCCCGTTGTCAGGGAAATCGTCTTCGGTGCGGATGGCGCTGCTGAAAGAATCCCCAGTGATTGCGTTACCCAATTGATCCGATGACAATGACTTGTAGTCTGCTAACTTACTAGTCAAGAAGTTTGCAACTAGTTCGACAGCGACATCACTACTGCTGGCAAACACCTCTCCGCTTGGAAGATAAATAGCTAATTCTCCAGAGTTGGCGTCAATGAAGTCGGGTGCGCGATTGATGTCGACGGCGGCCAAAGTATATTCGTTGAGTATCGAGACTAAACTATTGTCGCCAAGAGTGCTGCGCATATCGCGCCCGCGCTGCGATGTTGCGCCCATTGGGTGACCGTCTTCGAGCCACAATAAGAGGGGCTTTCTGGACTGTTTAGCCAAATCGAAGCCGGACTTACTGTCGAGTTGCCACCCTAGGATTCGCCACCTTAACTCACTGTGTGAAGGATAGGCGATGCGAAACCAGTCAATGAAGTTATTACGACTTAGATCTGCTTCAAGGTCGACAACCTTCGCTGCATCTTCAACTTCACCCGGATTTGAATTATTATAGGTGGAGTCGCTGCAAGACGCTGCAGCCAACAATGAAAGCAAAATTAAACTTGATCTAAACATGACAAAATTGAGCGGCGAGTAAATACCGGAACCATTGCATGGCGATACGCGTCATCGCCCGGAATGTTAGGCATTGGACGGCATTGTTTTGCAGCTAATGCGCAACATTGCGTGAGAGCATCGTCAAAGTCATCGCTACCGACAGTAGTCCCAATGAGCAAGGCGCTAGCTTTTGTCATCGGCCAAGGACGCGCTTGCAATGCTACGACGCACAACGCACAATCTTTAACAACATTGTCGGCGCCGACATCGAGTCGCGCAGCAATGCCGAGTAACGGAAAGTCAATTGAATTGCGGTCGCGCAGTTTTTGATAACTACCATTTTGGTTAAGAACCGTAGCGGGCAAATGTACTGCAACTAGCAAATCATGAGGGCTGACCTTTTTGTTCCAAATACCATCTGCTTGCCACAGTTTGTCAATGGCAATTCGAGTCACCCCATCGGCATTTGCGAATTCGAGCTCGGCCTGCAAAGTCGAAAGTGCTGCAGCAGTATCG
>JAPYTC010000174.1 GCA_029941685.1 Planctomycetota bacterium
ATATCACGGCGCCTATAAGGATATGAAGAAGTATGACCCAGACGTAGAGCCTGCACTCCCTTAAAGGGAAAATGGTGCGCCCGGAAGGATTCTTTGATTTAGTCCGCTTGCGGGCCAGTGATCAAAAAAGTGATGAGGTCTTGCAAATCCTGTTTGCTAGCGGTGTTCAACAATGTGGACGGCATCGGCACCAAAGTGAACTGGTCAGATAGTGCCTTCTGTGGCTCGATGATTGCTTCAAGCAAGTCGCGTTTGCCGAAACGATTGCCGACGGCAGTGAGGTCAGGGCCCAGGCTGCCTCCGTCGCTGCCAATCCGATGGCATTGGATGCAGCTGAGGCTTATGAACAGCTCTTCGCCGCGCTCCAAATCTGGTGATGAGTTGTTGGAGTTGAGCGCAGCGAAGGCTTCCATAACAGTCCATTCTTGTTGGAAGGCGCGCGCAATAACGGGAGGTTGGATAGCCGTAGTGCTTGGTGCTGGAAGCGATGCCAACAGCGATTGTTTTTGATTGTCTGGCACTAGCGAAAGGGCTTCGCTTTCTATCGCGCTCAAGAATCCGGTCAAGCTAAAGCCGCCGATCATGCCATGGGATTGACGCAACCAAGTGAAGTACCACAGGCGTTGTTGCTTACTCCAGTCGTTCTTGACCAAGCGCAGTAATATCGCGTAGTGCAACTGCTCCTCTTGGAAGGCCGCCTTCTTGAGTTGCTCGATTAGCATGGCGGGAAGGTTAGGTGCTTCCACTGCGACCAGCAAGCGAGCAATCTCGCGATTGAGGGCCGGGTCTGCGCTAGGGAAATCCCTGCTGAAGAACTCCGCCATCTCAGCATCGGCGGAAGTGGTTTCGCCTTCACCGCTGCGAGTGCGCAGCAACATGGCGGTACGCACCATCAACCATTGGCTATCTAGAGAGGCGTCTTCGAAGTTCGAGACGAGGATGTGCTTATAAGCAAATTCCCTTTCTCTCGCATCACCGACGCGGGCGATGGCTAATAAAATTTCACCGGCACTCGCAGAAGATTTTACTCCCAAGTCGAGATTCATCCAATCTACATTTGTACGTCGCTCTAGGTTCAAGCGTGCCGCATATCGCAGAGTTCGGTCTGCTGAAAGAAGGGCAGTACTGAGGTCTGCCGCAGAGACTTCTGCTCCTTCCAATTTACGACGCAACAAGACATCATCATTCGGCAGGGAATTGAAGGTGTTTGGCTTGCCGGCCATCGGCTTTGTGTAAGTCACACGATATAGACCACTTTGTGAGCCACGGCCACCGGTAGTGAACCATAGCGCGCCGTCCGGGCCGAACTCTAAGTCGGTGACAGCCATTGGTTTGCCGGACATGAAGTCAAGAACCTCGCCGCTGTAGCTCGCGCCCTTAGGCGAAAGTTCAACCGCGATGATGCGACCATAAGCCCAATCGGCGAGGAACAAACGCTTGGCCCATTCTTGAGGGAAGTGACTGCTTGTGCCGAAAGTGATTCCTACGGGGGATGCCGGCCCGGTTTCTACTACCGCCGGTAATGAGTCCGGATATTCCGCCGGCCATTTTGCACTGCCCGAACGCCAACCCGATTCGCTTCCAGGAATCACATGGACTACGCGCGGTGCACGATACCAAGGAGTGCCGATATCCCATTCCATGTCGGCGTCGTAAGTAAACAACTCGCCGTCTGGAGCAAAGGCGAGGTCGTAAGGATTACGCATACCACCCGCAATCAGTTCCCATTCGTTTGCATCTTTGTCGGTGCGCATGACGACGGCGGCAGGCGCGTACATTCCGTGCGCGTGACCCCGCGGATCCCAGATGCGCGGCAGTAAAACGTCTTCGGCAATGTTTTGGAACGGCGAGCTTGGCGCAAGATGAGTAGGTACTTTAGTGTGGTTACCAATCACCACATAGAGTTTGTTATCGGGTCCCAAAGCAATTCCGTGTGAGCCATGTTCACTTGCAGGTCCGTATTTTGCTAAGTGTTGATGATCTTCGAAAATTCCGTCGTCATCTAAATCGCGCAAACGATGCAGGCCGCCGTCGCTATCGGCACTGCCGGCGACATTGGCGTAAAGCGAATCAAAGGCGTACAACAACCCTTGTGAAGAATGAACGGGCGTGTCCAATGTTTCGACTTGCGGTGCTGCAGTGTGACCCAGTGGAAAATTTAAACGCAGTAATTTGCCGCGCTCGGGTGAAATGTATAGTTCACCCTTTGGCCCAAAAGTCATGCTTGCCCATGAACCTTGGCCAGCGGTAGCGCTGTGCACCAAGGTGGCCTCGAAGCCTTCGGGCAAAACGAAATTATCCACCGGCGTGGCAATGCGTGGCGCCATTACATTTCCCCATGGTCCGCTGTGTGTGCCAACCGCCCCAAAACTAAAAACCGTTTTCCATGTTCCTGCAGTGAAGTCATGGCTTGCAGCTATAGGCCAAGCAGCTGGTTGGATGGACGAAAACCTCCAAGCCGAAGAACTCGCGATGTCTAAGTCGCTGCCGTCGGCAAGGGTGAGCTTCAGTCGCGCAGCTAGGCCGGCCGGACCGCCTTCGTTTTTAGCATATACTGAAAAATGATGTTTGCCGGCGGCGAGTGTTTGGCTGCCGTTAATCGCCGACGGTGTTGCCCAATCGTTACCGCTGGCGATTTCATCTTCATCGAGCCACGCTTGAAAACTGTTATCGCAAGTAATTTCCCCACCATTCAAGGTTGCGCTTTGTGACAGTTGAAAACTGTAATGAAACCAAAGTTGCTGCTGATCCGTTTGCGGGTTTTCGGCGGCGATGGTGTTCGGGGCGGTACCCCAAATCCACTCGGGTTGTTGCGGAACTGTAATCTTGCGCAACTTGAAATTACGATAACGGACTTCCATTGGCGGCCCCTGATGTAGTTGCAAAGCAAACAGTCCTTGAGCACGTGCGCGTCCGTCTTCTTTGTCGATGACATCGATCATGGTTTGGCCATTGATCTGATGCAATAAGTGCGCGCCTTTTGCCACGATGCGATAGTGATTCCATTCCTGCGTTCGAATGCCATCTTGTAGCTCTGAAGCATCTCCAAGTGCTGCGCCATGAGAACGCTTACCATCGCTAGAAATTTTCAGGCGCTCTCCACGTTGCGCAACAACTCCGCGCCCAGCGCTTTCATAAAGAATTCCACTGTAGCTTGGTCCATCTTCGATATCGGCTTGGTAGCCGGCGACATCATCGTTGGCCAAGCGTTCGCTACGGTATTGAATCCCCGAGTTGCCACCAATGATGAGATAATCAAATTCTAATTCGAAATCGCCAGCTTCGATGTCGGAGAATAAGTAAATCGAATGTTCAAGCGGAGCATCCGCAGTGCTGCGGCCGACTAAACAACCGTCCTCTACCGACCAGTGATTAGAGTCGCCGTCCCAGCCAGTTAGATCTACGCCATTAAATAGTTGCAGCGCGGGCTCTTGCGCCGCCACAGAAGAGGTAAAAATACAAAGTGCTAGGAGTAAGGCAAAGCGCATCGCCTAAGCATAGAGCTTTCTTAAGGATGGGGCAATTCACCTTCGAGTGGGTGTTTATGGGAGTAATGATTTCGTTGGCATTAACGGTCCAATAGCACTTGACTATCCCACATAGCTGAGCCAAAATTTGACCATGAACACTGCTTCTAGTGTTCTCCGCAA
>JAPYTC010000175.1 GCA_029941685.1 Planctomycetota bacterium
CAATTAACAGCTTTTAACAAAACCTAGGCAAATATAAGGCAAATCACATCTTGTCTTATATCCCCCTTCGCATAAGCCTCTACCCTGCTTCCATTTAAGCTCTCACTCGCATCTACGAGAATAATATTTGTAATATTATGTTCGAGATTAGAGTTTACTCATGACGTAATGCCTCCACCGGATCTAAATTAGCCGCCTGCCAAGCAGGATAAAGACCAAACACTAGGCCAATGCTAACCGAAATGCCGAAGGCCAAGAACGGAGCTTGCAGCGTAACTATTGTGCGCATGTCAGCGTAATGCTCTACCAAGTACGGCACTAGAACGCCGAGGCCAATACCGAGGATGCCGCCACCTACCGATAGCACCACTGTTTCGACCAAAAACTGCATCATGATGTGATGCCGTTTGGCGCCAAGCGAACGACGAATACCAATTTCGCGAGTGCGTTCATTAACCGTAGCTAGCATGACATTCATAATACCGATGCCACCCACCAACAAACTAATCGAAGCAATGCAACCCAGCACGATATTGAAAATACGCTTGGTCTCTTCGGCACGCGCTAGAAGTTCGAGCGGCACGACCACCTCATAGTCATGCAAGGGGTGCTGGCGTTCTAGCATAGTGCGACTTGCAGCGGCAACTGCGGCCACAGAATCAGCATCGGTTACCGCAGCGATTAACTCGTGTATGTCGACGATTTCAATGGTACGGCTGCCACTATTCACTTCAACGTTCATCGGGCCGAACCAACTAATACCGGTTTGTATCGGGATGAAAACTTCTCCAGTAATAGAACTCGAAACCGACATTTCTTTAGCGCCAATAGGAACGCGCGGCAAGATAACACCAATTACCTCGAAGTACTCTGGACCGATTTTGATTGCCTGCCCAAGCGCTTCTTCACCAGGAAAAAAGTAACGCGCTACTTCATAACCTAACACGCAAACATTGCTGCGTTTAGCATCATCAAATGGTCCAACGAAGCGTCCGCGGTGCAGGATGCGTCCGGTAACTTGCTGGTATTCAGCAGTGGTGCCCATCACCGTGGCGTTGGTCAAAATTTTATCTTCAAAACGGACTTCTTGCACAAAATTTCGAATGGGCACCACACCTTCGACACCGGGAAAGGTTTCGGCAACGCGTTCGTAGTCTGACCAAGTCAAACCATAACTAGTAGAGCGAGTTGTTTGCGAGCTCATGGGGTCATCTTCGGGCTTGAGGCTGCGCAGAATGACGTTTTGGCTACCTAGCTGACGAATTTGCTCTTGCGCCTCTTCACTTGCCCCTTCACCGATAGCAAGCATTGAGATCACACTGCTCACGCCGAACAGCACCCCGAAAGTCGTCAACAAACTGCGGAGTTTATGTAGATACAGACTCTTTATTCCGAGACGTACCGAGCGGGCAAAAGGTGAATGTAGCATTAACCGTTACCGTCTTCTATCGAGAAAACTTTGCCATCTTTAAGCGTTAAGATATTCTGCGCGCGCTTGCCGACGCCGAGTTCGTGAGTGACTAATAAAATGGTTTTACCTTCGGCGTGAAGCTCTGAAAATAAATCTAAAATTTCTTCGGTAGTTTGTGAGTCGAGATTGCCGGTTGCCTCGTCGGCCAAAATAATTTGTGGATCATTCATCAGCGCTCGTGCAATAGCCACCCGCTGCTGCTGACCACCCGACAATTCATTGGGACGGTGCAACAAACGATCTTCTAAGCCCACTCGCTGCGCCAATTGCTCGGCACGTTCAATAGACTTTGAGGACTCTTGGTCACGATAAAAAGTCGGCACCATAATATTTTCGATCACGTTAAGTTGCTGGATAAGATTGAAGGATTGGAAAATAAAACCGATGCTGGTTCCGCGCAAGTCACTGAGACTGTCGTCATCAAGAGATTTAGTGTCTTTTCCGCCAACAAGATACGCGCCAGAAGTAGGCGTATCAATGCAGCCTAAAATATTGAGCAAAGTCGATTTACCACTACCCGAGGCTCCCATGATCGACCAGTATTCGGCAGACGAGAACTTTACACTAATACCGTCAAGCGCACGCACTTCGGTATCTCCCATTTTATAAATGCGAGTGACCTCATCTAATTCAGCGACAACAGCCAATCCTTTACTCTTGATTATAGGACGACTGCAAGAAATCACTTGGCGGACTTAAAGCGACGATGTCTCCGGGCTTAACTCCGGAAAGAACTTGAACCCATTTTTCATTACTTAAGCCCAGCTCTATCTCAACGGCAACGCCATTGATAAAGCAAACCGCTTTGCCGTCGTCAACAAAGGCCGATTGAAGCGGCATGTAAACGGCATCTTCTAATTCGGCAATAATGATTTCTACAGAACAAGACATACCCGAGGCTATATCTTGCGCATCGCTTTCTACGACAACTCGCGTCGGGAACAATCGCAAATTAGGATTCGACCACCAAGAGCCTTTATCCGGCAAAAGCGCGACAAAATCGACCTTGCCATGTAAAGTAACATCTGGCAAAGCATCTACCACTATTCGGCACTGCTGGCCTTCTTCGACTTTCTTCAACACCGATTCGTGCAAACTGATTTCAGCGATCATCCCGCCACGCTTGGGGATGAAAAGTAATTCTTGTCGCTCGCGCACCATAGCGCCTTCTTCAATGATTTCTTCGCTGCGCCGCCCCTGAGCGCGCGCGTAAACAATAATGCCGGCATCAGGTGCGTACAACTTAGACTTTGAGATTTGATTCTCTAGTTTGAGCAACTTTTCAGTTTCAAGTTTTAACTTAGACTGTGCCGCAACACGCGCGGATTCTTTATTAACGATGAACGCATTCGCCTGCAATTTAACACGCGCAAGTTCGCTTTCGGATTCAACTACAGCCGACTGGTAAGTCGCTAACTCTTTAGGATAATCATAATCTTGTAACATCTTCTTGGCCCGCAGTTCTTGCTGGAGCAAAATAGTTCGACGATTATGTTGCAGCTGATCAGCCTCTAACTCGGTGCGCGTCAGAAAGCCTTTTTCGCTTAATTTTTCAGACCACTCAAGCTTGTCTTTGGCCTGAGTTAGCTCTTCTTTTGCTAGTTCAATCGCTTCGTCTGCTTTCTGCAATTGTTGTGGCCAATCGCCTTCAATGTACTTTTCTAAGTCTATCTTGGCAAACAAAAGTTGTTGTTCAGCTTTGGCGATATCACTTTTATTTTGACTTTGCTGTATGCTAAATTCTTGCTCGGCATTCACTAAACTTGCGACTGCAGCCTCGCTGGAAATCACCTGTTCTACCTTGCGGTCAATAAGCTTCGATGCATCTAATTCTGCGACTAAGTCGCCTTTTTTGACATCGGTGCCCTCGGGGATCAAATATAAAACCTGAGATTCGCCCTCCAATTCAGATTTAACCTTTACCGAATTTTTCGACGACATGGTGCCGCGCTGCAAAACGCTAATCAACAACGGACCGCGCTTGACTTCGGCCCCGTAAGCGGTAGATTCGTTTTTATTGCTACCCGAAAACCAACCTAGGCTATTGCCGAGCAAAAGTAATGCGACAACTACCACAAAAGTAACTGCCATTTTAGATTTAAGAAGGGAACGTATCATCTGTATTACAATTTATCCTCAACGG
>JAPYTC010000176.1 GCA_029941685.1 Planctomycetota bacterium
GACCTAAGAAGGCACTTGATGATGACCAGCTACGCTCGGCCGCAAACATCATTGATGGCAAGCTATGTTACCAAGCTGTCGCAGATGCTTTTGGTCTAGAGAACCATAGTGCATCTGATTTGGCTCACGCTCTATAATGTCACCGCTATTACTACTATTAGTATTAGCGGCCATTCAAGGCCTTGCCGAATTTTTACCCATTTCTTCGTCAGGTCATTTGGTTTTAGCAGGCAAGCTTCTTCCAGGAGGTGAACAACTGCCCAATGGCATTGGTGTAGAAATTATGCTTCACCTTGGCACCCTGTTCGCGGTTCTTATTTTCTATCGTGCTCGTATAGGCCGCCTCATCAAGGGTTTGTTCTCTGCTTCAAGCGAGGGCAGCTTACAGCGTGATTACTTATTTAAACTAATCGTCGCGACTGTTCCTGCTGTATTGGCGGGATTGTATTTATTTGATACCGACAGTGCTTTTTTTCAGTCAGTAGATCTAGTAGCGGTTGGACTTGTCTTCACAGCATTAGTTTTGTTAAGTTCTCAACTAATCAAGCAACCTAGCACTGAGCCAAGCATTGATGCGCCAGAGCCATCAATAAGTTTTGGTCGTGCTTTGTTAATTGGTATCGCTCAAGCCGTCGCCATTTTGCCCGGAATATCTCGGAGTGGCTCGACCATCGTGATGGCGCGTCACTTGAAAATAAACGCGCAACAAGCAGAAGACTTTAGCTTCTTGATGTCTATCCCAACTATAATCGGCGCCGCAATCCTTAAATCGCCACAACTCGATTTAGAAAAGGGCTTAGGCCTTTCGGCGATCGAGGTTTGCGCATCGTTACTGCTAAGTTGTATTGTCGGGCTAATCGCCTTGCACCTATTACACGGTGTCATCCAAAAACGTAAGCTGCACGTGTTCGCACCTTACTGCTTGGCTGTGGCTGCAGCGGTATTGTTGCTTGACTAAATTACTTAAGGCCTAGTGCGGCGGTAGTTCGCCACCCAGCGACTTATTGCCGGCCCTGGACAGTCGGTGCTCTTCAGCTCTTTGTGCCCGTAAACATTCGTGCTGTCGATCGTATAGTTAATACACAAACGGTCGACCAAACTCGTTAGTGATGTCAATTGCGCTGCGGCAGGAGCTTGGGCGACGGCATAAGAGCGGCCGCGGTTTGGTTGAGCGACAAAATTGCCTAGGAGGCAGATGCCAATGTTGCCGATGTTGTTCGAGCCAGAAGCGTGTGCACCTTGCGCATTAAGTGGACGTCCTGCAATGACGTTGCCGGCGCGGTCGATTAAGAAGTGGTAACCAATGTCGGCCCAACCACTCGGTGATCGCTCGTTCATGTGTTGGTTTTGAATGTGCTTCACTTCGGCACAAGCAGCTGCTTTCGACAATGATGAGAACGGCTCTGCGGTGTGATGCACCGTTATTCGAAACGGTGTGGTCATTTTGTCCCAGTTGGACTTCATGGTAGCTGCGCGCCATTCTCTGCGGCTGATGTCAACGTTTATGGATCCAGCAAACATGCTGCCACGAATAGTTGGCGCCTTCAGGTTTGCTGAAACCAAAAACACGTTCATGCGCTCGGCAACCGCAGCGCTGGCATTCGCAACCGGTTTGCCTTTGTAGGCCGCCATTAAATAATTTGCTTCGGCCTTGCTGACCGCGTCAAGATTAGATAAAGATTTTTCAAGGTGACTCAATCCGAGGCTTGGTTGCGAGCTTAAGAAGTAGCTAAGACCGATGCCTTTTTCGGCGCGCCCAGCTTCTGTCGAAGAGAGATTGCCGGCTAATGCTTGGTAGAATGAGATCCGTGCTTCATTTGCAAAATTAGCTTCGATTTGCAACTCGCCAATCAGCAGGTATGCTTCGCTGCGGTCGGCAGTGGTCATAGCCGGAATATGCTTTTGCCAATACTTGATTTTTTGGTTCAAGCTGAAATCAGCTGCTGGCGATGCAACTGGAGGAGCGAGCCCGACTGCCGGCACATTATGTAGCACCGGTGCGACACAAGAAGCAGCAAGTAAAAGGAATGAAGTAGCAATGAGAATGCGCATTCCTAAAGAGTAACCAAAATACACTATCGATTTCTAGTGAGGAATGAGTAACATAATGGAATGAAAGCTAAGTTCTGGGTGTTTGAAGGCATGGATGGCGCGGGTAAGAGTACTCAGGCTGGCCTGTTATTCGAAAAATTGTCTGCAGAAGGGCGCAATCCACTTCACGTCCGGGAGCCGGGTACTACCATGCTTGGTGAATCATTACGTAAAATGTTGCTCGATGCTGACCGCGAAGATTGGCATCAGCGTTCCGAGGCATTGCTGTTTTTCGCTGCCCGCAACGAGTTGTTAAGACAGCAGATAGGCCCGGCCTTACAGGCTGGTCACGACGTTATTTGTGATCGATTTACACCTTCTACTTTCGCTTATCAGGCCAAAGATTCAAGCGATTTCGATTTCATCGCCGGAATTCATCAGTTGGTGGTTGCAGATATCGCGCAGCCTGATGGGGTGATTATTTTTGATTGCAAGCCCGAGACTAGTTACCAACGGGTGTGTGATGGCTCGAAACAAGATGGCTTCGAAAGTCGCGGTATTGAGTTTCAGCGTAAGGTGCGCGAGAATTATCATCAGTTTTACCAACGTTTTCCAGACATCACCTTGGTGATTGATTGCGAAGAACGCAACATAGATGACATCCACGATCAGGTTGCGCAATGGGTTGACGACAAACGTAATGATTGAACAACGATTTGCTACCGAGATTGAGCGCAATCATCTTGCTGACACCTATTTATTTCTAGGTGGCTCGCCATCTCGTTTAAAAGAAATCGCCTTGCAGTGCGCTTCGCAATTGCTCGAGTGCAAAGGAGATATCTACAACCACGCTGATTGCACTATTTTTGACCCCGCTGATTTCGGTATCGACGGTTTGCGAGTTGAACATGTTGCTCAGCGTAATGATAAGGTGCAGTCTTTAGAGAAGGTATTACGTTATCGTGCGTTGGGCGGAGGTTATCGTGCAATATTAATGTACGATGCCGATCGCATGACCATTGATGCGATGGGGGCCCTGTTGAAAACTACAGAAGAGCCTCCTGATAAAACGGTACTGTTTTTTACAGCCACGGACTTGTCGGCATTAACTCCAGCTTTCATTTCTCGGTGTCGAATTTGGCGCATAGCGAAAACTCCGGCCGACGAGGCTTTGCGTCTTGCCGCAAGTGCCGGTCTGAGTGACGAGCAGTATTCGCGTCTGCTTCAAGTGTTTGGTAACCGCGACGTTGTTCTGGAATTAGAAGCTAAGCAACGACAACACGTACTCGCTTTAATCGAAGACTTTGATTCGTGGCTTGCACGTCAGCTGCCGGGTAATCAGCTAGTCAAATTTGCACATGGCGCCAAGCATTTAGATAAGCGTGCTTCGGGTATATACGATTTGTCTGTGGTAAGGTCTTTGTTAGCCAGTGTCGAGTTACAAGACGATTTTATGGTAAAACAAGCTCAGTGGATTGAAACGCTAAATGAGGGTATTTCACTGCTCCAATCGCAAGTCAATCCCGACCTAGTTCTGCAAAATACTTTATCGGTGC
>JAPYTC010000177.1 GCA_029941685.1 Planctomycetota bacterium
GTGGTCGAGGCTGCTGCCGTTGTTGGCGAGGCGTTAGTTGCGCTCGAGCTGGCGTCGGCGATGTGCGATCGCTTGTCCCAGGTGACTTTGGCCGAGATGAAAAAAATATTTTCAGATTTGTCAAAAAACTCTGCTGTAAGCACTTGGTCAGATGACCTTTCTACGCTAGAATGTCCGACCCAAACTGACTAAGACTCCGTCTTGGTTTTTGTGCTTGTCGTGTGAAACGCTAGCTTAGCTCAGTGGTAGAGCTCCGGTTTTGTAAACCGGTGGTCAAGGGTTCGACTCCCTTAGCTAGCTCCACAGTTTCGCGTCTTCAGGTTGTTCCTTTCTTTTTTTACGCTCCAGGGCGATGTTGAAGCTTGCTTCAAAATCTCATTTGGGGGGAGATACCGAAGTGGCCAAACGGGGCGGATTGTAAATCCGCTGGCTCTGCCTACAGAGGTTCAAGTCCTCTTCTCCCCACCAATCCCCGCGGGTGTAGCTCAGTGGTAGAGCCCCAGCCTTCCAAGCTGGTTGCGAGGGTTCGATTCCCTTCACCCGCTCCATTCACACGCTACTGTAGCTCAGGGGTAGAGCACTTCATTGGTAATGAAGAGGTCACGAGTTCAAATCTCGTCAGTAGCTCCATTACTGAACCAAAGTTTGACATTTTGTCAGTCTTTGATCACAATTTAAACAACTAAACAACAAACAAAATCCGCGAGAGCGGTCTAATAACACCCTGGCAAAAGAAGTTTTTGAAAGAACTAAGCCGCACGTAAACGTTGGCACTATCGGCCACGTCGACCACGGCAAGACTACACTTACTGCTGCAATCACCGGTTATCTGTCATTGGCTACAGGATCTAAGGCCATGGCGTTTGATCAGATCGATAAGGCACCAGAAGAGCGCGAACGCGGTATCACTATCTCAACAGCACACGTTGAGTATGAAACCGAAAATCGTCACTATGCACACGTTGACTGTCCAGGTCACGCTGATTATGTAAAGAACATGATTACAGGTGCGGCTCAGATGGACGGCGGCATCCTTGTGGTAGCTGCAACTGACGGCCCAATGCCTCAGACGAATGAGCACGTCCTTCTTGCTAAGCAAGTTAACGTACCTAGCTTGGTAATTTTCTTGAACAAATGTGACATGATGGAGGGCGACGATGATGTAGAGATGCTAGAGCTAGTTGAAATGGAGCTGCGCGATCTTCTCACAAAGTACGATTTCCCAGGTGACGAGATTACTATCATTCGTGGTTCAGCTCTTAAGGCTCTAGAGGCCGCTCAAGCAGGCAAGCCTATTGATGATCCTGCATTCGAATGCATTAAGGCGCTAGCTGACGCAATCGATAACGATATAGTTGAGCCTACGCGTGACACAGATAAGCCATTCCTAATGCCAGTTGAAGACGTGTTCTCGATTGAAGGTCGTGGTACTGTGGTAACAGGTCGTATCGAGCAAGGCATTATTAACGTAAGTGACGAAATTGAAATCGTTGGTGTTAGAGAAACCACAAAAACAATCTGTACAGGTGTAGAGATGTTCCAGAAAACACTTAACGAGGGGCAAGCTGGCGACAACGTTGGCGTTCTGCTTCGTGGCGTGAAGAAAGAGGATGTTGAGCGTGGCCAGGTTTTGGCTGCTGTGGGTTCAATCACCCCGCACACTACTTTCGAAACAGAGATCTACGTACTAACTAAAGAAGAGGGTGGCCGTAAGAAGCCTTTCGTTTCTGGTTACCGTCCGCAGTTCTACTTCCGTACAACAGACGTAACTGGCTCTATCCAGTTGTCTGATGGTGTCGATGTGGTTATGCCAGGCGACAACGTGAAAGTAACTGTAACGCTAATCTCCCCAGTTGCAATGGAAGAGCAGCTTCACTTCGCGATTCGCGAAGGTGGCCGTACTGTTGGTGCTGGTGTTGTCGCGAAGATTATCGACTAATAAAACTAAACTTGGCCCTCGTCATCTCGACGGGGGCCGGGTAAAACCATCCTCTAGTCATGAAAAACAAAGAACGCCACGTTTTCCTCGAGTGTACCGAGTGTAAAAATCGTAATTACACTACAGACAAAAAGGCACGCGCAGAATACAAGCTCGAAAAGAGCAAGTACTGCAGGTTTTGTCGTAGTCACACCACTCACCGCGAAAAGAAACTGTAAATAATGTTGTACCGCTACAAACCAGACGAAGGACGCAATGCACGGCAGACAGCTTTTTGGCTGAGTGTGGGCATGTTGTTCTTTGGTTGCTACTCCTTAAGTGGTACTCTCGCCGGTGTTGAATCATTGCGCGGGCCCATCATTGCTGGTTTCGAGGTGGTGCCGTTATTCGGCATTCGTTTGTCTGGCGCATTCGCTGTGGCTTCAGTGGTATTCCTCGCGTCGGCATTTTTGCTCCTCAGGTATTTGGGGAAAGAGTCTACAGCCGAGCACTTGATCGAAGTCGAGCAAGAAATGAACAAGGTTACTTGGCCGACATTCGAAGACGCAACCAACTCTTCAATAGTTGTTGTTTTCACTGTTGCTATATTGATGGGCTTTTTAGCATTCTCTGATTTTGCGCTAGCTCGCATCTTCAATTTGGTTCTGTGGGGTGACCTTCGTGGCTAAAGAGTGGTACATCGTCCGTGTGTTGACCAACCGTGAAGATTGGGTTCGTGAAAACATTGAGCGCAGCGTCAAAGCTGCTGGCTTAGAAGAGCGTATTCCCGATGTCTTGGTGCCGGCGGAAAAAATATCCGAAATCAAGAACGGCAAGAAAAAAATTGTCACGCGTAAAATGTTTCCTGGATACTGTGTGATCCAGGCTGATTTAGGCGACTGGGACGGGGCAGAGGTTCCGCAGTCAGAAGCTGATCAAGAAGTATGGTTCACTCTTCATGAGTCCAAAGGTTTTGGCGACTTTGTCGGTGGGCAGAAACCACCGTCGCCAATGTCTCCAGAAGAGATTAAAGAAATTCTCGATCGTATTAACGACACAGCCGAAACACCACGCATGGCTGTGAAAATCAAGCTTGGTGATTCCGTCCGCATTAAAGATGGTCCTTTTGAGGGCTTCGACGGAAACGTAGAGGAAATCGATGATGCCCGTGGGCAATTAACGATATCCGTTACAATCTTTGGCCGTTCGACCAGTGTTCAAATCGATCATTGGCACGTCGAGCCAAATTAATAGCCGCCTTGGCTAACCCGTTTTCACCACATTCGTGGGAGGGAAAGAAATGGCAAAAGAAATAATAAACAAATTAAAATTACAGTGCCCAGCGGGTGCTGCTACTCCTGCACCTCCAGTCGGTCCTGCTTTGGGCGCTGCTGGTGTGCCAATCGGCGATTTCGTCAGCCAATTTAATGCTGCAACGCAAGATAAGCGTGGCATGATTATACCAGTAGTTATTACGGTCTATAACGACCGCAGTTTCTCACTCGAGTATAAGTCGCCACCTGCAGCTGTACTTCTTAAGAAGGCAGCTGGTGTCGCCAAAGGCGCTGGCGAAGTAGGCACAGAAATTGTGGGCTCGGTCACATCAGATCAAGTTCGTGAAATTGCAGAAACCAAAATGGCCGACTTGAATGC
>JAPYTC010000178.1 GCA_029941685.1 Planctomycetota bacterium
ATTCTCGTAGATGCGAGTGAGAGCTTAAATGGAAGTAGGGTAGAGGCTTATGCGATGGGGGATATAAGACAAGATGTGATTTGCCTTATATTTGCCTAGTTTATGTTAAAAGCGGTTAATCACTGGCGGGGTTATCGCCGTGGACGACGCCTGAGCTCGCCGAGCGAGCCATGTCGATTAATCAAAAACTATAATTTGGCGAACCGTCTGCCAATCCAGAATCATTTGCAACCATGCTTGCAAGGAAGAGATCTGGGCATCTAACAATTGCGTGTGCGCCGAATTCAATGTCGCCAAGCTAATGTCGCCAGCATGGTGCTGTGCGAGCGCCATTCTGTAACTGCGTTGCTGCAGCGGCACTACAGTTTCGTTAAAGCGCGAATAATCGGCAATGGATTGCTCGAGCGCGACATGCATTTTCAGCAAGGCGATTCGCGTATCTTGGATTTGCAATTCAGTGTCGCTCTGCGCTGATTGGGCTAATTGTTGAGCGCCGCGGTACAAATCGTTGTTGCGATTGCTCAGTGGTAATTCAAACAGCAGCGCGGCTTCAACTTGTCCGTCGTGGGTGTAGAACAATTCTAAATCAAAATCAGGGATGGCCTGCGCATACGCGAGTTGCTGTTGCATTTTTGCTACTTGTGCCTGCGATAAACTTTTGGCAATAATCGGTAGTCGTTCCATGTCGGCGAGCAATAGTGCTAATTGAGGCACCGCAACCGTTTCCTGAAGATTGCCTTCGGCAATTAAATCGTCGCTCGGAGCTGCAGTTAAGGTTGCTAGTTTGCGTTGTGCTAACTTGAGCTTGCGTTGCAATGCCATAATCTGAAATTCCTGATCGGCAATCGTAATTAACAGTTCATTTGTTGCGCTAGCAGTCAGCTCGCCAGCCGCGACTTGCGCTCCGATTGTAGCCAAAGTTTGCTGCGACAAAACAACAAGTTGCTGCTGATAATCGACAGCCATCTGCAACATCAACAAACTCGCAAATGCACCACGCAGTTGCGCATCTACTTGTAGCTGCACTTGCGAAAAATCAGCCTCGGCCACCGCCAGTTGTGCAGCTGCGACATCGCGTTGGTCGCTCAAATCGCCGCCGATAATGATGGGTTGAGATAAACCGATCTTTTCATTGCCCAAAGTTACTTGCGGATTTGGGTATTGCCCAGCGGCTTGGTGGCGGTATTGCTGAGCAGTGATTCGACTACGCGCACTGCTTAAAGCAGGCGAGTTTTGGCGTGCAGCACGGAGAACTTCGTCTAAAGTAACTGTGGGTAATGAACCCCACTCAATCGCAGTAGCGGACGCCGCCTCGGCAACGTCGATTTCAGTGTTCTGGGGCGGGGTGTAATGGACCAACAATGCACCGCTGTCGCGGCTGGCGCAAGCGCTTAAACTCGAAAGAAGGATGATGAATGAGAAGTATTTCATTTTGCAAAGCGTAAGTAAAGTGCGGGTACCACCAACATGTTTAACAGAGTAGAGCTGATGAGTCCGAACAAGATGACCCAAGCCATTGGCGCTTGAATTTCGCTGCCTGGTTCGCCGCTGGCCATGGCTAACGGTACGAGTGCTAATCCGGAGGCGCAAGCGGTCATCAAAATTGGCACTAATCTTTCACGCGAGCCGCGCAACACCGCCTGATGTAAATCTTTTACTTGTTCATGTTCGCGCAGATGTTTGAAATGAGACACCAACAGGATTCCGTTGCGGGTGGCGATGCCAAATACGGTAATGAAACCAATCATTGACCCAACCGACAATACGCCGTCACTTAGCAACACTCCGCCGATTCCACCAATCATAGCTAAGGGTAAGTTCGCCATCACCAACAATGCGTCGCGCGAACTACCAAATGCTGTGCGCAGTAAAAAACCGATGCACAGAATAATGAGAATGCTCATCCAGCTAATTCTTTTTTGCGCGGCGTTGGCACTTTCGAATTGACCACCGAACTCTACTCGGTATCCAGCGCGATCCTCAAAGTGGGGCAGTACCACGCGGCGGATGTCTTCAACCACCGACACTAAGTCGCGTTCGGCAACATTGCAAGAGACCACAAGTTTGCGCTGTAGATTTTCGTGATTCACTTTGTTCGGTGAAGCGCTGCGCGTGATGCTCGCCACCGCGCCGAGTGGAGTTACGCCAGCGCCCAATACCGGCACCCGTGCCAACACTTCTCGCGGATCATTGTCGTCAATGTCGAGAAGTAAAACTACGTCAAAAGCATAACTGCCTTCAAGTAATTCAGTCACCTTATAGCCTTGAACGGCCGCCTCGAGGGTAGCCGCGGTTTCACGTGGGGTAACGGCAAAGCGTCCCATAGCATTACGGTCGAACTTGACTTGCAATGTTGGCACCGACGATTGTTGCTCGATAGCTAAGTCAACTACGCCATTTACATTTTTCATTTCGTTCTCGATAATCTCCGCTAAACGTTTTAACTCTTGCAAGTCATCCCCAAAAACTTTTACCGCAATCGCCGCACGGGTGCCCGACAACATTTCGTCGATGCGGTGCGATATCGGTTGGCCAATGGTGAATACCATGCCTGGCACCATGGTTAGATTACGGCGCATTTGTTCCATGAAATCATCACGGCTGCGCGTGCCCATTTTGAGACGGACTTCGTACTCGCTTACTTCAACTCCATTGGCGTGGGCATCTAATTCAGCGCGTCCGGTGCGACGAGCTACCGAGATGACTTCGGGTAATTCAAGCAAAATGTCGTCAACCAAGGCACCCAGTTGCGAGCTTTGTTCTAGCGAAGTGCCGGGCAAAGTGACGGCAGCGATTGTCAATGCGCCTTCGTTAAATTCTGGCAAAAACGAACGTCCGAGTTGCGAGGTGGCGCCGATCGCCAACACCAAAGCCAACAGTGAAGGTGCAACGACTAACGAGGGACGACTCAACACTCGCAGCAATATTTTTTCATAAGCCGATTTGAGCCAACTTATATGTGGTGGCTCGGATGTGTCATCGACCATTTTAGATTTCGTCAACAGTAACGAACACAACACCGGAGTCACCGTCACTGCCACCAGTAACGACGCAGCCAGGGCTGAGACATAAGCCAAGCCGAGCGGTTGCAGCAGGCGTCCTTCTATGCCGGAAAGGAAGAACAGGGGCACAAACACTAAAATGATGATTAGTGTGGCAAACACAATGGATGAACGTATTTCGATACTTGCCTCGCGCACCACTTTAATGGTCGACAACCGTTCGCCAGCAGGACGGCGAGCATTTTCGCGTAAACGGCGTAACACGTTTTCGACGTCAATTACTGCGTCGTCTACGAGTGCACCAATCGCGATCGCCATGCCGCCTAGGGTCATGGTGTTGATGGTGCCACCGAAAGCGTCGAGTACCAATATTGCGCCGAGTAACGACAGCGGAATCGCGGTTAAGGTAATGAACGACGCGCGTAAATTAAGTAAGAAAAAAGCAATAATCAACACCACTAACAAAGCCCCGTCAAGTAACACCTCGGTCACATTATCGAGTGCCGTTTCAATGAAGTCGGCTTGCCGAAATAAACCGCGATGCAGCACCACGCCGTCAGGT
>JAPYTC010000179.1 GCA_029941685.1 Planctomycetota bacterium
ACTCGCTGCTGGGTCAGTCCGCACCCACGCCTGACAGTATTAACTCTTGCCAATCAATGCCGAATTATTAGGTACGGTGCCTTGCATGCTCGCATTGCCATTCGCATCACTGCTTAAATTATAAATCTTAGAGTAATCCACCAACAACTCTGTGCCATCAAAAGCGAAAGAGTTGGCCGCATCGCCAAAGAGTAAATATAGTGGGCTGCTTGACATGATTTGACTGATTTGTAATTGCACTTGACTGCCTAACACCGGTACAGCATTCGCTGTTAATAGCGGTACTCCGTTAGAGCCAGCCTTGCCGCTACCGTAGCTAACCAATGCCGCTGAATTACTGCCGCCAGCAAAGCTTAGTAAGTTGTCGCTAACGTCTGAATTGGAATTACCGTTAGCGTCATGTGCCGTGATCCGAATGAGTCCCAGCGAAGTAGGCGTAGTAGGGGACGTCCAGCTGCGTGCGCCTTTTTGACTTAAGCCTGTTGCGATGGATGACCAAGTGGCACCGCCATCGATGGAGTAATCTAAATCGACGCTGCTTACTTCGACAGCATCGTCACTTGACCACGTAATCGAAATGGAATCTGCTGCGGCGTAACTACCTGAGTTCGGTGCGCGTAAATACGCCGACGGAAGTACGGCGTTGCTCGCTTCTGGGACATGCATCATGATGCAATGTAAAACTCCGGCGCTGGTTACCACGGCATCGGCATTAATCGGCACGATAGTTTTTCCTGGGCATGCCGCTTGCCAGATGCTTAAGGCCTGTGCGTTGTACTGCGCTACCGCACTGTTAGAAAACTGCGGCACCATCACGCAATCATTCATGATGACGGCATTGGCATAGGTGTAATGCACTCCGCTCCAACCACTACTGCGCAGTGCCGGTATACGTATGACATTAAATCCTTTGGCAGCCATGGTGATAGCCGCAGCGTCGCAAATTTGCGCTTGGGTGCTAGACGTTTGCGTCGGCCACTCACTAATGATTACCGTATGGTCATCGACGACAATCATCCACATGTCTAAGTGCTGGGTCGAATCGACACTGGTCGGGAATGGATCAAAGATGGTGATGTTTAAATTCTGGTAATCGAAAAACTTAGTCTTGATTTGCGCTTCTGACAAATTGCTATTCTCGTTGTTAATCAAACGCGTTAAATAACCTTCGCCCAAGGCGTCTAGGTGAAAGTTACCGCCACCATGTGTCATGTCATGGTCATAACGGCATTGGTCCATGTAGTTGCCGAAGAAAGTGGAGAAGGCGTTGTCGTTATTACGCGGCCGGTTGTAGTCGTGATCGACAATCGCGCGCACCCCGTTTTGATAAATGTAACGTGGACCATAATCGCGAATCCAAATAGAGTCGGTGGCCTTTACCGGAAACTCAACCATGCTCATATTCACACCTTCACTCTGCAGCTTACTCGTCGCGCTTGAAATCTCACTGCTAGTATCGACCACACAATAAACTTTCGCATTGCCATGATTCGTCGCCGCCGCAGCCATTTTTGCAAGCACCGTCTTTTGTGAACTAGTACCTTCGTATGCGATTAACATTCCATCCATCGGCGCATACTCTGGCAAACAAAACACCGGGCCATTTGGCGCATTGGTAGCTGCTGCTGGGCGCAGCAAGTCGTTCTGTCGTAACCACTGGCTTTCGGCAAAGCTTAGTGATCGTGGCACATCGCTGCCTTCCGGGTAAGAAGGAGCTGTAGTCTGCGCAGTGCAAAGCAAGATAAGGATGGGAATTGCAATCATTTTCTACAGTACAAGCATATCATTATTATGGCGCTAGGGAGAGGCTTATGGGTTACTTGTGCCGATAGAGTCACACAGTTCCAGACGAGGAAGCCTAGAACTCCGCAAGCCCATCTGCGAGAATATCCATAATGGAAATCTGGGGTGTACTGTCTGACATTTTAATCCTGCTGTTCGCCGCACTGGTCTTGGGCGCCCTTTGCGAGAAGTTTCGGCAGAGTTCCATCCTTGGTTATCTAGTTGCAGGCACCTTACTCGGCCCCAACGCATTGCAAGTCGTTTCCAGTGCCGACGAAGTCTCGATATTAGCCGAACTTGGTGTGGCCCTTTTGCTATTCACGATTGGACTAGAGTTCTCCTGGAATAGATTAAAAAGTCTTGGCAGTGCGGCGCTTGGCGGGGGTGCGATTCAAGTGGTGGTCACCATTGCACTGAGTGCCTTGATTTCAGTAAGCTTCGAATATTCCTGGAGGACGTCCATCGCTATCGGAGCCATCGTTACCTTAAGCAGTACCGCCTGCGTACTGCGTCTATTAGTATCGCGCGCAGAAATCGAAAGTTCGCATGGACGCCACGCCTTAGGAGTGCTGCTGATGCAGGACATCGCGCTAGTACCCTTAGTGTTGGTGGTCACCTCTCTCAACGGAGAAGGCACCATGGCGCAAGTCGGCGCAGACGTCTTCCAAACCCTCGCTTGGGCGGCGGCACTGGTCATGGCGCTCTACGTCCTCATGGGCAAGATCATGCCACGGGTGCTGAAGTTTGAATCCCTGCTGCACAACCGAGATTTGCCCATCCTGCTGGCAACGGTTACCGGTTTAGGCTCCGCTTATGCCGCTCATTTCCTTGGATTGTCGCCAGCCTTGGGAGCCTTCGTTGCCGGTATGTTACTTGCCAGCTCACCTTTCGCTACGCAGATTCGCGGCGACATCGTTTCCCTGCGCACCTTGCTGGTAACACTGTTTTTCAGTTCCATCGGCATGCTTGGCGACCCCGTTTGGTTTGTCAACAACCTTGCTCCGGTACTCGCTCTGGTGTTAGCCATCGTCGTTGGCAAAGCCGTCATTATTTGGGCGGTGCTTTATCGCTTCGGACTTACGCATAGCAACGCGTTAGCCACCGGAATTTGTCTTGGACAAGTCGGAGAGTTTTCTTTCGTATTAGTGGAAGTCGGGCGCGGTGCGCTCATCGATGACTATCTTTTTCCTTTACTTATATCGGCAACCATCACCACCTTATTTCTAACGCCATATTTGGTGGCGTGGGCGCCGCAACTTTCGCGGACAACGGTATCTTTTCTAAATCGGCTGGGCCTTATTTCTCTAAAGAGAAGCACGCTGGCAACCATTCAGTCTTCAACAAGTCCTGAATACGTCATCATTGGTTTCGGTCCAGCCGGAAACGCTGTGGGGCAAACGCTACACCGAATCTCCGAGCGAGTCGCAGTCATTGATCTCAACCCAGGGTTGATTGATGAAGTGCAACAGCTTGGTCTGGTAGGGCACATCGGAGACGCCATGCGCGCCGACGTGCTTGAGCATGCCGGAGTCTTATCCGCATCGGCGGTAGTAGTCACCGTGCCTGACCCGGTTGCCGCTCAAGCCATCATCGCGCTTATTCGCTCGATAGCTCCAGAGGTGCACATCATTGTGCGCGCACGCTATCACCGTTACTTGGATGCCTTGCAGGAGGGCGGTGCATCGGAAGTGGTGGACGAAGAGCTTTTGGTTGGCAGGCGTTTGGCTGCTCAGCTTCGGCGTTACCATGGTAGTT
>JAPYTC010000180.1:0-2241 GCA_029941685.1 Planctomycetota bacterium
CTGCTTCCATTTAAGCTCTCACTCGCATCTACGAGAATAATATTTGTAATATTATTACCACACTAAGCCAAAGCAACACCGGCCTCGCCAGCCGCCACTTCTCCCACACACACAAACAGATCATCCTCACCCAACGCATCACGGAAGGCATCGAAGTTGTTCGGGTTAACGCAGACTAGTACTCCACCCGAAGTCTCGGCATCGAAGCAGATATCCGATATCGCTTGCGGGACATCTTTAGCTATACTCACATTCGGCCCATAAATATCACGTCCACGACTTGATGCACCAGAGAGGACACCTTGTTCAGCTAAAGCTAGTGCTCCGTCATACAACGGAATATCACCCGCATTAAACCGCAGCACCACATTCGAAGCGCGCGCAATATTAAACGCATGCCCTATCAACCCAAACCCCGTAATATCAGTCGCAGTAGTCACACCTGCGGCCTTCATCGCCACGGCCGCAGTGTCATTCAAACGCATCATGCTCGCCACTGCCGCATCGACATCTTGCTGATTCGCAATATCACGTTTAACCGCAGTAGTCACCGAACCTGCGCCCAACGGCTTAGTAATAAACAACAAATCACCGACTGCAGCACCTTCGTTAGTGATTAAATCGGCTTCATCGCATTCACCAAAACACGCAAAGCCATACAGCGGCTCAGCCGACTGCACCGAATGACCGCCGATCCATTTTGCGCCACTCTGCTTGACCACATGCACCGCGCCAGCAAACACTTGTTCAAGCACATCGCTTCCCCAATCTGTAGGGAAGCCCGCTAAATTCAACACTACACTCGGCTTGCCACCAGAAGCGTAAATATCAGACAAAGAATTTGCCGCGGCAATCGCGCCATAAGCAAAAGCATCATCAACCACTGGCGGAAAGAAATCGACCGTGTGCAAAGTAACCTTGCCATCAACGCCACTACGCATCGCCCCTACGTCGTCGTAGCCACTAGGACCAAGAACAACATCATCGCCGACTGCTAAGGGTGCAACTTGCTGCAAAACTTGCGCGAGCTGCCCCGGAGGAAGCTTGGCCGCTCAGCCGGAGCTGGTGGCGTAGTCGATGAGGCGTTTGTCTAAACTCATAGGCTTTAGTGTAACGCGCGATGCTAAGTTATTAAATGATGATACGCCTGCTTACTGCTGTCGCCCTGCTTACGCTGTGCTTGCCATGTGCCGCACAGAATAAACCCCTTACTTCTAGTCAAATCAAGAAGTCGCTGACGCAGTATTTTGAGCTTGATGAAACGGCCGACGACGAGGGCTTAGCGATTTGCTTAAAGTTGCAAACCGTCGATTTGAGCAAGACCTCGACGTATAAAAAATGGTTCAAGAGCATCAGCAAGTCTTCCGCAAAGGCAGCTGAATTATTGCCTAAAAAGAAAGGTGAGTACTTTTTCTGGGAAAACTCAAAGCAAGGCTTCTACATCATCGGCGGCGAGACCAGCAAACCCAAAGGACTACTCATCGGCATGCACGGTGGCGGAGTTGGCTCGGGTGACGCGCATTCATCAGCCGGTGCAATGAACGATGCCGCCAAACAACTTCAATGGCTAGCGATCTTCCCCCAAGTCATTGAAAAGACCGAGCGCGGCTGGACGGATTCCGGCACTGAAGAATGGATTGTGCAGTTAATCGACATGGCTCTGGTCACTTACGACATCGACCCCAACCATGTTTATTTTTCGGGTCACTCAATGGGCGGTTATGGTTCATGGACATTAGGTGCACATCATGCCGACCGCGTGGCGGCGTTGGCACCGTCGGCTGGTGCACCGACTCCAGTTTATGATTTTGAAGGCAACTTAATTGAAATTCAAAGCGGCGTGGTCGCCAACTTACGCAATGTGCCGATGGTGGTTTTTCAATCTACTGATGATCCACGAGTGCCACCTGATGCAAATCAAGCTGCGGTCAAAGAAGTCGCTAAATTCAAAAAACGTTTTGGAGGATACGCCGACTTCACCTACTGGGAAGTAACCGACCGTCAGCACGGTTATCCTGAAGGCGGAATGTTAGCGTTATTAAACAAAATAAAAGATTTCAAACGTGATGTGCATCAACTGAATATCGTGTGGCAGCCTGCACTCGACTGGAAAACCCAATTCTACTGGATGCACTGGAAAGAACCCGTAATGACTGTGATCGTCGAAGGCGAGTTCGATAAAGAGACGAATACCTTTGTCATCAGTAGTGACGCCCTGTTGTCCGACTTTGAAATACTACT
>JAPYTC010000180.1:2251-3532 GCA_029941685.1 Planctomycetota bacterium
GCCCCGCAATGGTCGACTTCAAACGCGAAGTCATCGTCAAATTTAACGGTACCGAAATCGCGCGGCGGATGCCCAAGGCTAACCTCGGTGATTTGCTTTACTTTTATTCAGCCAGCGACGGCGAACGAGTTTACTGCGACCGCATTAAACTGCGCTGAATAGACGAACGAGCATTTCTAAGACAATCGCACATTCAGCATCGCTGATTGTACGCAAATCTAACACCAACTTATCATCTTGCATGCGTCCAAACACATGCGGTTTATTAACGCGCATTTGACGGGCAAATTCTTGAGCTTCGAGTTGCTTGTTAACTAATGCCACACCCCAACTTGGTAAATCTTTAATTGGCGATGCGCCTGAACCAACGCGTCCTTGACACTCGACTAATTCGGCTGTGACGTTACCGCCCTGCGCATTAATCTGTTTGACCCATGATTCGGCACGTGATTTCAAATCATCTGCAGATTGTGACAACTGACTCAACGCCGGAATACGCAATACTGCTGACTCTTCGCCAAGTAGATGCAAACGCAAGGTCGCCTCGATACCAGCAAGAATAGTTTTATCTAAACGCAAACAACGTGTCAGCATGTTGGAGCGCAACTGCGCAACTAGCGGAGCCGCGCCGACAATCAGACCGGCTTGAGGTCCGCCAAGCAATTTGTCGCCCGAAAAGCTAACCAAGTCGCAGCCAGCATTCAACATCGCACGCACCGGATGCTCATCTTCGAGTCCGTTAAGCGTCGCGCCATGCAACACCCCCGAACCTAAATCGTAATACAAGGGCACCCCGTGTTCTTTACACAATTCGCTCAACTCACTCATCTCTGGCTCGGCGGTAAAACCTTGCATCACGAAATTTGACGGATGAATACGCATCACGCATGCCACTTCTGGATCTTTAAGTGCCTCAGCAAAATCTTTTAAGTGCGCACGGTTCGTGGTACCTATCGCAACCATCTCAGCACCAGCCGCCGCAATCACTTCGGGCATGCGATAGGAGCCGCCGATTTCGACCAACTCAGAACGCGCCACTACCACCTTGCGTCCTTTGCCCAACGCCGCGGCGACTAGCAATACCGTCGCTGCATTATTGTTGACCGGTAAGCCCGCTTCGGCACCCGTCAACTGCGCTAACAAATCGCAAATCGCGCCATCGCGCTTGCCACGCCCGCTCGTTTCGGCATCAATCTCGCACATCGCAGCACCACTAGCATTAGCAGCAGCCACGCGCGCTTCATCAGGCCATTGCGCACGACCCAAGTTAGTGTGCAACAC
>JAPYTC010000181.1 GCA_029941685.1 Planctomycetota bacterium
AGCCATTGCTCTAGCCACTTCTTCTGAGACAGCACCATGCTCGTCGATAAGAGCCGCAGCGACGCCCAACTGTCGTTGTTTGGCATCGTTGGAATAAGCCACCCACGAGCAGTTCAGCACGGCCGAAACGCCCGGGATGTCGACTAGCGCAGCTGCCACCAGCCCACCGGTGCATGATTCGGCGCAAGCTAAAGTGACTTTGTTTTCAATGGCCATCTTCACTACTGTTTCTGCGAAACCTTGCTCACCCTCACCCCACATCCACTGCGCTAATTTGTCGGCAATAATGTCGCGACATTGCTGCAAGAGAAATTCGGCTGTATGCTCGGCAGTGGGACGTGCCAACAATGAAATTGTTATGCCCTGTTCGCTGGCAGTAATGCCCAGCTGTGGATTGGCATCGTCTGCAAAAAGGTCGCTGATACAACCCGCCAAGACGGCTTCTTGAGTGCCAATAAAATGCATAGTGTGATAGGCCACCTGCGGACGATCATCAAACATCTTCTCTAGCAACGGCGCCACACTTCTCTTAAATGTCTGCTGGCACTCAATCGGTGGCCCTGGCAAAGCCAAGTAATAGCAACCACTTGCAAATTGCACCTGCACTCCATCGGCACTACCGGCTACATTAACAATTTTCGTTGTCTCAAGACCAAGCGCAATAACCTCGTCGATAACGCGATCATCGACAGTTGGGCCGAGTCCGCCACTAGAGATTATTAAATCGAATTCACTTTCTAGATTACGCAGCTGGGTGGTCAGTTGCAAAGGAGAATCAGATGTACAGCGCTGATGACTGACGGGGAGTGATAACTTGAGCATCTCGCGGCCGATAAATGCGGCGTTGGTGTCACAAACGCGTCCATTCAATATTTCGTCACCGATTGACAGCACGCATATTCGCGGGGACTCAATCATTTCTTCTTTTTCTGGAAACGCATAAGCAACAGTCCTAGTTCAAATAAGATGATTGTTGGAGCTGCCATCATTAATTGACTGATTGGCTCCGGCGGCGTAAACATCGCACTAACAACAAAGGCGCCAAGGATAAAGTGGCGACGATACTTCGCAAAAAATTCGGCGCTAACCAAACCCGTTGCGCCAAGTCCGAGCATCAAGATGGGTAGTTGGAATATCAACGATAACGCGATAGTAAACAACATAAATAATGAAAAATATGATTCGAGACGATACGACTGAATCACTAAATCAGGATTTGGCATTGCGTACAAAAACTCGAGTATGGTCGGAATAATAAATAGGTAACCGAAAGCGATTCCCACCAAGGAAAAACATAGTGAAAATGGAACATACTTAAAGACCGCCATTTTTTCATTCTTGTAAAGACCAGCCGAAATAAATCGCCAAAGCTGATACAACAAAAAAGGAAATGACACCAACAACGCTGATAAAAAACACACTTTGAGTGTGTAAAAAACGTCTTCGAGTGGCGACAGCAAAGTTAGTTTTGCAGACACATCTATTGGTGGCGCGTGATGCTTAAGAGCCTCTACTGCAATTAAGTGCGGCGCCATGAACAACTCTTTAAGTTCATCGCCCAAGCCTCCCCAAAAAGCAATAAATAAAACCATAATCAACAACAAGCTGTAGCTGAGTCGCTTACGCAGCTCATCTAGGTGCCCACCAAGGGACATCTTCTTATCGGTGCTTGATTTAGTCATTAGCTATAGGATAATATATTTTCAGAATAAAAAAGGGCTGTCGATTAAAAATCGACAGCCCTTGATGTAGTGGTGTAGATTACAGACCTAACCACTGCCCCCAATCGCGTTGTGGGACGATCTCAACAGACATTGAAGTCGCTGCCTTGTGAGAAGAGTAGCTGCCCCATGGCATTACTTCGCCAGTATCTTCGTCGAAGAATGCAGTACCGAGAAGCAAGAAATCGGTCTCTACGCTGACTGCCTCGCGCACTTCGATGTCAATAGCCTCGAGCTTAGAGCGCATGTCGTTCTTGCTGTACAAGCCGAAGCCATCGCCTAACAATGAGACAATCAACTTACGGTTAGGGTCGAACACGGCGTTAACTAGAACATCGTTGGCACGAATTGGATCGTACTTGTCAGCGGTGCTGAGGATTGTAGCTCGTGACTTATTCGCCTCGACAGCAACAACACGGACGCGACCTTTAACACGGTTAGTATTAGCGTTGCGTACTTCAAACTCCATTCCGGCTGCTAGACGTTGGTTGAAGCCAAGGTCAATCCATGCGTTTTCTGGACCAACGGCAAGAACTGAACCATCGTTAGTCTCTGAACGACGTGCAACATCATTTAGACGGCTAGACAAGATGTCATTACGCTGACCTAGGTGGTCGAGCGATTTGCGTGAATCGCGAGCTTGCTGATCATTTAGATCGCGCAAGTCGGTGATTTCACTTTGAAGGTCGCGCATTTGATCGCGCAGACCATCGCGTTGACGCTCGAGGTCGCTGATTTGATTGTCTTTTGAATTACGCATATCTTCTTTGTCAGTGCGTAGATTCTTGATAGTCATGTCGCGCTCACGTTGAGCGGCCTTAGCAGCAGCATCTTTTTCGTTTAAGCTGTTGCGTAAACCTGCGATTTCGGTTTGCAAACCTTCGCGAGTAGAAACTTCGCCTTCGTACTTGGCGATGACAGGAGAAGCAATATCCTCGATTTTTGTAATCGTGTTTTCATCGAGACCGAAACGTGAAACGTATTCAGCCACTTGACGATCAATTGCTTCAACCGAAACGTTTTTACCGTCGGCATCACCAAAACCTAAGTGTTGGTAATCTGCAGCACGAATGAGTCGCAACTCGGCAAGTTGTGCCTTGAGTTCAGACTCAGTGGCAGCAGCAGATTCGTGTTTTTGAGTCATTATGGCCAGTTGGTCGTTTTGGACGAATCCGAAACCTAATGACAGGAACATGATAACCGCAAACGCGATTATCCACATTAAGCTGACTTGAGCAGCGCCTCGATTTGATTGGTTCATTTAGCTAGTATGCTTTTAGAGTAGTACCCGGAAAGGATTGGCATAGAATTTACGCTTGCGCTTAAGATGGGTCAAGGCACTATAAGGGAAGCATTGATGACCACACCACCCCAACAACATAAATTCGTCAGCATTGGCGTTTCTGGCGGCATCGGATCCGGGAAATCTACCGTGGCCCGCGAGATTTGCACAGCCATCGATGCTCAGCACATTAACGCTGACGACATCGTCTCTAAACTTTTACAACGCGATGGAGTTGTAAATAAGGTTGTAGCCGCTTTAGGACAGGGCGTTTGCGACGACATGGGTGCTCTAGACCGCAAAAAACTAGGTACACTTATTTTCAACGACAATAATAGTCGTCTGTTGCTAGAAGATGTTCTCCATCCTATGGTGCGAGAAAATATTTTTTCAGAATTAAATTTTTTGGCAGAACAGCAAGACAATTTGCCCATTGTGCTCGACATTCCCCTGCTCCACGAAGGTCAACTCGACAAATTATGTGATTTTATTGTATTCGTTGATACACCAGAAGAG
>JAPYTC010000182.1 GCA_029941685.1 Planctomycetota bacterium
ATCCAATGATTGCCGCCGGCCAGTTGCCCCATATCAAGGCTTTGCTCGAACGTGGTACGCGCGCTAACTTAATGTCAGAGATGGCCCCTAACCAACCGTTTGCGGATAGTGCCTCACAAGGTATGCGCACTCCGGTGATCTGGGAAACAATTATTACTGGCGAGAAGCCACGCGATCACCAAATCTGGGATTTCTACCAAACGAAGTTACCCGCACTGTCAAAGCCAATCCCTTTCCGTCTGCCGTTTCCATCCATTATCGGCAACCTACTTGGCGCTAAAGATAAAGCCGTTTATTCGACAGATGCGCGCCGTCCGCGGGCGTGGGAGGTAGTTGGTGCTACTGGCGCAGATACCTTGGTTGTTGGATGGGTCGATTCGTGGCCGGCATTTGGCGACAATCACTGTGCGATGATTAGCGACCGCGCACACTTCGACACTCGCGGAACAACTTCTCCTGCTGATTACGAATACGATTACTCGTGGTATTACCGCGACTACCCGTTAATCGCTAAAGATAAGTTTGGTGCCGACTTTTATCCTGACTTCAAAGAAGAGTTTCTTGACGACCCCGAAGGCTTGATTGAACAGACCGAATTGTTTGAAAAGTTGATGGCTGGTGACGAGCGTGACGAATGGTACCGTGAAGGCTTGTTTACACAATTGGCGGCAGATGTTTTCAACTTTAAGTTAATAACGGAACCCTACAAAATGTTCGGTAAAGAGAGCCATTTATACTGGGAGCACCATTTGGTCCTCAACGAAATTGCCGACGTCGCTCGCGATAATTTTTACGCCGATAGCGCTGTTAGTTTATTGCAGCAGCGTCGCGCAAATGGCGAAGGTTTGCCAGCACTGAGTTGCTTTTACTTTCCTTCGACAGATACCGCACAACATTGGCTGTGGAAGTACTACGAGCCGTCCGCGTTTGAAAATGTCGATCCGGGCTCGGTCAAGCGCTTAGGCGATGCTATCCCGGCGGTGTATCGAAATGCCGATCGCATTGTTGGCCAACTTCTAGCTGAGGCCGATCCCGATACCACCATTGTTATCGTTTCGGACCACGGTGGCGGTTCGTGGCAAGAGCAGGGTGATGGTGCTGCGCACGAGGGGTATTCTGGCAACCACCGCCCGAACGGAATTTTCATCGCTGCTGGGCCGGGCGTGCGTCAAAGCTATACAGCTGACGACATGACTATTTATGACGTCGCACCGTTTGTAATGCACGTCAGTGGTTTGCCCGTTTCCGATGTGTTTCATCCGCTTGCTTCTGAGTCACTAACCACCGAATCGCTGACTTTGCATCCACCAAGCACCATCAATAGCTACGGACCACGTGTAATTCCCGTCGAAGTTCTTGAGCAGATGAAAAATGCGGCGGCCGGCGATCAGATGTATTTGGATAGACTTGCTGAGCTTGGATACGCTGAGCAGTCAAACGATTAGTGAAGTAGTGCTCGCCTGCCGTTGAAAATAGGGTAAAATATGAGCCCCTTAACCGGTAGAACAATGGAATTTGCTCTCACAGAAGAACACTTAATGATTCGCGATTCGGCGCGAGAATTCGCCGAACGTAGTTTGCGGCCACATGCCGCGCGACTCGACGCTGCCGAAGAGTATCCGGTGGATGCTATGAAAGAGGCTGCCGAACATGGCTTTTTGGGCCTTACAGTGCCTGAACAGTATGGTGGCGCCGGGCTTGGCAACTTACATGCTTCGATATTACTCGAAGAAATCAATGCTGCCGACCCTAGTGTCGGCGTGACGATTTCGGTGCATATGTCGCTGTTTTGTTCAATGTTGACTAAGCATGGCACGGATTTCCAAAAGGGGAAATATCTCCCACTATTGGCTAGTGGCGAATTGATTGGTGCATACTGTCTAACTGAGCCAAACGCTGGTTCTGATGCTGCTGCGGTTGCAACCAAGGCGATAAAGGTTGATGGTGGCTATAAAATCACCGGCACTAAGTCATGGATTACCACCGGCGCTTACGCAGGTTTGTTCGTGGTTTATGCTGTAACCGATCCTGATGCGCGCAAAGGGTCTGGTATGTCGGCGTTCATCGTCGAAGCCACATACGATGGTGTTAAGGTCGGCAAGAAAGAATCCAAGATGGGCTTGCGTGCAAGTTCTACTACCGAGATCATCCTTGACGACGTTTTTGTGCCCGAAGAAAATGTGATTGGAGAACTCAATAAAGGGTTCAGCATCGCTCTCGACACACTCGACGGCGGACGCATCGGCATTGCTTCACAAGCAGTGGGTATCCACCGTGCATGTCTCGAGGCGTCAATTAAATACGCAGGCGAGCGCGAGCAATTCGGTAAGCCGATTAACCGCTTTCAAGCGATTGCGTTCATGTTGGCCGACATGGCGACCGATTTAGAAGCCGCACGCTTGTTGGTGCACAAGGCTGCTTGGTTGCGCGACAACAGCATGCCGTGTACTAAAGAATGCTCGATGGCCAAGTTGTTCTCGTCGCGCGCATGCAATAAAGCGGCGCAAGATGCCGTTCAGATTCATGGCGGTGCGGGCTACACCAAAGAATTCGACGTCGAGCGTTATTTCCGCGACGCGCGCATCACCGAAATTTACGAAGGCGTTACCGACGTTCAACGTATTGTTATTTCTCGGAACCTCTAAGAAAAATGACCGACCTAGTTACTAATTTTGATTTAAGCGAAGAGCAAGAAATGATTCGCGACACTGTGCGTCAGTTTTCGCGCGATGTGATTGCTCCGGGTTCTGCTTATGCTGATGAACACAAAGAGTTCAACAAAGACGCCTGGGATGGTATGTCCGAGTTGTGCTTGCCAGGCTTACCTTTCTCCGAAGAATGGGGAGGCGCTGGCTTCGATAATCTGTCTTACTCAATTGCTGTCGAAGAGATTTCGCGCGTTTGCGGTTCTATGGGTTTGACTTTGGCTGCTCACGTTTCGTTGGGTACATGGCCGATTTACGCTTTTGGTTCACAGGCCCTCAAAGAACGTTACTTACCAGGCTTGTGTTCGGGCGAGTTCATGGGTGCTTATGGCTTAACCGAGCCGGGCGCTGGTTCTGATTCTGCCGGCACGCAAACTACCGCAGTGCTTGATGGTGACGAATACATCGTTAATGGTGCCAAGTGTTTTATTACTAATGGCAATTATTCAAAGAGCTTCGTAATCACGGTGCAGACTAACGCCGAGTTGGGTTCCAAGGGTATTGTGGCGATGGTTATCGACCGCGATCAACCGGGATTCATGATTGAGCCGGGCGAAGAAAAGCTTGGCATGCGTGGTTCCGACTGGGTGAACCTAGTGTTCCAAGATTGCCGCGTGCCCAAAGATGCTGTGCTAGGCGAAGAGGGCGAGGGCTTTGCGACCTTCATGAAAACTCTCGAAGGCGGACGCATCTCTATTGCCGCGTTGTCATTAGGCATTGCTCAAGGCGCGCTTGATCAGGCTATTGCTTACTCTAGCGAGCGCGAGCAGTTTGGCAAGGCGTTGAATAAGCACCAAGCTGTTGCGTTT
>JAPYTC010000183.1 GCA_029941685.1 Planctomycetota bacterium
GAGATTACAACCGGACGCCCCATCTCCGCCAACATGTCCGCTGCTTGATACGCAGAGGAATTAATCACAAACACCGTCTTCTCAAGCAAACCATGAGCGTTCAACCAAGTTTTAGCGTGCATCACATCAGTAGCTCCCGGCGCGTAAACCCATAGACGCTCATCGCCATTAAGGATGTCGACCATTCCGCGTTGCGTGTCATCGAGGTCTTCTTCAGAAATCAAATCTTTGCCGGTGAAGTCGTCACCAAAGCGGATGTAACCACCAGCGCTATCGTACATATCACCATCTGCTACATCGTCGTCGTCATCGACACCAGCCTTCTTACGGTCTGCACGCACTTCGTTGTTGTAGATTAAATCTTCGCCGATATTGCGCAGGTCAAGGTTTAACTTATCGACAGCTTCACGTAATTCTGCAAGCTGTGATGAACGTGACCAGCCGCGCTTAGGACCGATTGCAATCTTCATACCCAAGTCATCGGACAAAGTCATTTGCTCGATAGTCATGCCGGATGGCGCGACTACGCGTCCGCGTCCGCCAATGACCGTGTTATTGCCTGGCATCACGCCGATAGCAACAGTGCCGCCGCGCAATTCGTCTTCAAAGTAAAACGAAACGGGATCGATTGAATCTTTAACATTTAAGAATGGTGCTAACGGTACGTTTTCGTTGGCGCGGTCCATGCCTGAATTAGAGTGCGCTTCGAAGAAACCTGGAAACACAACGGCTGTCGGATATTCGTTAAGCAACACATCGAACGGAATCTCAATTTCGCTACCACCTATCGCAGTGATACGCCCGTTTTCGATAACCATGGTGCCTTGTTCAATCACACTGCCATCGGCGCGCATAATCTTCGCCGCGCGAATCGCGACTGAACCGCTTTGTGCAGCTGCACTAGCGATGAAACAAGAAGAAACTAAAAGTGTAGTTAAGAGACGCATTTTTTTTTAACGGTTGTCGGCAACGATTTGGCCATCAACAATGACAACCAAAGGTGTGGATGTAGGATCTAAAGGATTGCCCGACCACAACACGAGATCGGCATCGAAGCCAGCTTTAATCTGACCGAGTGAGTTGCCGAAGCCACACAACTGTGCAGGCACAGCAGTGATTAAACTTAGAGCAACGTTTTCATCTAAGCCCCAGCGCACGGCGCGACGAGCTTGGTAAATTAATGATGATTCAGTTAAAGGTGAATCATGTGCTTCGGCAGAGCCCATGGCGAATTTAACACCAGCAGCAGCCAACAAAGCAGGTAAAGCTGGGGTCGAGCCGGCAGCTTCTGAACGGCGTCCGCGCGCTAAACCTGGAGCGGCTTCGTAACGTGGCACAACAGCGGGCAGTAAACTTAAAGCAAACTCGCTCCATTCGAGCTTGCCACTTTCGTTGATATGCTCTTCGCCAGGTGCGTGATAATCTTCACAACAAATCTGCCCTGGCTCAGCTGCATAACGCAACTCAGCTTGCGACGGACCACGAGCGATTGCACGACTTGCCGAATCGAAAGCAGGCCCCGTGACAATCGATACGTTTTCGCGAGCCACCATCTTGGCAATCTTGTGCGCACTAGTAGCCTCTTCGATTAACATGCGCGGCCATCCAAATTCTTCTTGAAGACGCAGCGCAGTTTCGACGTCGTGTGATTCACGCGCTTGCACTCGTACTTGCATGTCACCGCTTAATGCCGCAGCTAACACTTCGAGGTCGGCATTGAAGGCGACCTGGCCTTTATCGCGCAACTCCACGTAATCGAGTGCGCGGTAAAACTCGCGACGCACCACCCACACTGTGCCCATTCGCGTATTCGGCCGGCGCGCGGTGAACGAAGTGGTCCATTTGCCACTGCCTGTGTGGTTGCCCATCGACGGATCGCCACCTAAAGTTATTTTCAAGGCCGCACCGTCATTCAACATGCGCGCCGCCGAACCAGCTTCACCAAACAGTGAAGCAACTTGCCCACCATGAGTTTTAACCATGCACCCTAGCCCGCCGATAACGTTCATTGATGCTGGAGAAAGGTATGCTGCAGTTACGCCTTCACTCAAGGCGTAAGAAAATGCCGGCGCGTCGAACTGTAAAGAGTGCGCCAATTTAATGGACGCTGTCGATTCGCGTGACTCCTCGAGAGTGGCGCCGTCGACTCCCATGTAAGAGTAAGCATCGATTAGCCCCGGTGTCATATGCGCGTCGACCACATGTTGCGAGTCGTCGGCATCAGCACCTTGAGCAACTGCAGTAATCTTGCCGTTGTTGATGGTAATCAGCACGTCGTGCATGATTTGTCCGTCACCAAGGTGCACAGTATCGACCGACCAATGCGACGATTGCTGCGCGAGCAGTGCAGTAGTTGTAATGAGTAGTGAGCTAAAAATCATTAGTTGTTAGCGCTGATATCAGCGCGGTAAACAGTATCGCCGGCAATCATTGTTGCCAACACGCGAGCTTGCGCATCAAGTGGGTGTGCTGTCCATAAAACCAAATCTGCGCGGGCACCTTTGGCAATCACACCAATGTCTTTACGCCCGAGCATTTTAGCTGGATTGCTAGTGATGCTAGCAAATGCAGCTTGTGGATTGCGCGTGATGCGCGACCACGCCATCGCTGAATTACGCAATGAATTAAAATCGACATTTGACATACGCGTGCCAAATGCAACGTCGATGTTAGCCTTCGACATGCGACGCCAAATTTCGGCGCGGCGCGCTAGGCCACCCATGCTAAATGATGGCAGACCAACCACCTGACCAGCGAACAAGGCGGCGTATTCGCCAGGATCGCCGAGTAATACGAACTGGGCATTGTTAATCGACAAATCCTTGAGCATTGTTTGTACGCCACGAGCACCAGCGGCGTCTTCAACGAAAAACCAAGGAGTAGCACCTAAAGCACGGGCACCATGAGTGGCGACAGCGTCGCTTAACACTTCGAGTGCGCCGGCCAATGACGACGGGCCGACACGGCGATCGCTAACCGAAGACGACAATAGTGATGCGACTTGCACAGTAGAGGCATCAATAACTTTTGCCACACTTGCATGATTCGCAGTGGCGACTAAAGCGCCGCGCCCTGAAAGTACGTTAGTTGGGTCTGGAATCAAGTGCGTAGAAGTAACACCGTGCTTAGCCAATTCTTGCCAAGCGTCGCTGCCAAGTTGTAAGCCATCAACGACGCGCAAACCAGGAGTCACCTTTGCGGATTGCTCCGTTAAAAAACGCTCGGCGCCTAGTTGCGAAAAAGTATCGACAAATCCCGGAGCCAATACGCCATCGAGTTCAATCTCGATGCCGGCGGTTCTAGGGTTGGCGGAAACCTCAATAATTTTTCCATTGGAGATGACCACCTTAACGTCAGTTAACAATTTGCCATCGGTTCCAATAACTGCATCGGGAGACAAAATTGTCACAGACTGTTGCGCTGCCGGCAACAAGGCGAAAGAAGCAAGTAATGAAAGAGTCGTAAGCATGTTAC
>JAPYTC010000184.1:0-2068 GCA_029941685.1 Planctomycetota bacterium
CTTGTTCTTCGTTCTCGAAACATGATGAGAGTCCTCGTCGCCTTCGATAAATTCTTCGACCAAGGCCGCACCGTGTTTCGCCACAATTTTGTTCACTTGGCGTAACAACCCCGCTTCGGTTGTCACCTTTGACGCGCGGCTAATATCAATGCTGGCGTAACTGCTGTAATGCTTAACAAACATCGGGAACTTCAGTCGTTGTAATGCGCGCTCGAAACTTGCGTCGTCTTTAACGCGCACTGCCTTGGGTGTATGAATGCCCATTTTGCGACAAACCGCTTTTATCTTTTCACGTGAGGGCTCCCAGAATTCGGGATTGGCGCCGGTGTAAGGCTGATTAAGCCGCTCTAGTGTTTCAACTACTTCAACACCAGGGTTGTCGTCTTCACTTTCGCAGCCGTCGCATAAATTAAAAAATAAATCGAAACCTTGCTCTACTAAAGCTTCGACATCGGTAATTGATGTTTCTTTGTCACCGATGTAACCCAATGTCCATTCGGCTTCAGGCAAGTACGGACGCGGATCACACCGCCAATCGTCGGCGGGGAAGTCTGGCGAGTCTATGTCTTGATTCGTTAGGAGGCAAATGCGCACCAACTTATTCTAACTTATTTCTTTTATTTAACAACAACCAGCCGCATAGCTTAACTGTTACGCATTCTTTAGCGCCGTATAAGTTGCAAACATAAAAGTAAACGTTATCGCCGAATCAAAACTCTGTTAACGATAATTGCCGTCAGGTAACACCGTAGGAAACACAAATCGTGGGTCGTGCATTAGCGCCCAACCTGCTAAGTCAGTGTTTTGTACGCGAGCGGGCGTGTTTGGTTCCCATTCATTGAGGATTTGGTTCCTCCGCCCTGGATAACTTTGCGCATCAAGAATCGATGTAAGCAACCAATAAAAATACTCTGTGGCTTGGCATCCATAGTCGCAAGTTTGATCGTCATAGTGATACCATGCTGATGACGGGTAGTTGTTCGGCACGTTATTAAAGTGACCGCCTCGGGCAACGTCCATCGCTAGACAAAGTTCGCTGCCGGTTTGTTCGCGGAATGCGCTAGGGTAAGCGTTGGCCCAACCGGTCGCACTTACTAAATGCAAAACCTCTTCGAGGGTGGCATCGAAACCGTTTTGTTGACTGCTACCTTGAGGAAAACATTCGAATGAAAAAACTTCTTGCCACTGAAAAGTGTTGAGGATGTTGCCGTAGCGATTGAGGATTTGCATCGCTTCAGCTTCGTTTACAAATTGCACCATCAATGCGCGATTGGCAATCATTGCATTGACAATATTTGGATCATCGACGACACCATCTTCATCGTTGTCTAGATACTGAGCTAACACCGAGGCCATGTGTTTGAATTTGGCGAAAGGCACTGACATTGATGACAAGCATGTTACTCCAAACACGTTGACGGAGCGGTAGTTCACAGCACTGCCGCTTAAGCAGGTGGTGAGTAGGGCGCAGAGCAGTAAGGTTTTGTAGAATGCGAGCATGATTACAGTTTAATGCAAATGTTTGAAAATGACTAGCGAAAGAGGCATTAGTGTGGCCAACACCGCTCTTCTTGCTCAGCAACATATTCAACCGCAATTTAGCGACTAATATTGCTAGCGTAAAGAAATTATTTTCTGTGGGTTACGCGGAAATTACCGGCAGCATCCCAGGTGGTTGAACCGGTGCTATTGAGATGACCGTAAGATCTGATGAGGGTGTAAATCGAATAAAACGGAATGGCGAAGCCGAGTCCATGCCACGCGATGTTACCTTCGCGACGTAGCGCTTGTTCGAAAGTCATTTTTTCACCGCTATGTGTGCGCACATTGTACCCCAAAATTGCCTTGCCCGGAGTTGACCCCCAAGTGCTTTGTAGCAGAGCATGGGCAATAATTGCAAATGCAATTGTCATCGCATTGAATTTAATATCGTTAGCCCCAGTAGGATAAATATGAGTGATATAGGCAAACAGCGGCACTAGCAACGTCGTGTCGATAGCACGGGCAAAATATCGTCGCCATGGATGGTGGCCTGTAGAGGTGACCGCTGTTGATGTTGGCTGCGGTG
>JAPYTC010000184.1:2168-3382 GCA_029941685.1 Planctomycetota bacterium
TGTTGGCTGCGGTGTTGGCTGCGGTGCGGGTGGAGTCACCGGTGCTGAGTGAGCGTGAGAAGGAAATTCATTAAGCGAATCTGCGGCTGTCCAGGAAGTGAGGTTCATGTGCCAGACTAGAGTGTCTAGTGGCAACTCATGCGACTTGAACAAGCGTTGTAAATCAGCGAGGTCAATTGGACCTTGCTGTTTGTGATTCTCGACGTAAAACCAACCTTCGTACATGTCTATAATATAAGCGAATGCCACACAATAAACAATGCCCTCGTTGTTCCATCTCCTTTGATTGCTCTGCGAGTTGCTCTACCACTTGCTGGTGCGCCGCTTTACCATTGGTGCCGGTTAATGGGAGTTACAACGACTGCCTGTGCCGTAATTGCTTAATGAGTTTTGCCACAGTAATAAATTGCATCGACGGACGTTTCCAAACGTCGGTCAACCAATTCGTCCGTCAGCATTTTGATGTTTCATTTGTCGATACGATCACCGAAGCGGGGCCAGTGGCGGTGCTGTGCAAGGGATTGCCCAAAAACGTCGAGCACGATGTAAATATTTCGGTTGATGCGCATGACTCAAATCAACTGGCGATTGTGGCGCACGAAAGTTGCGCGGGTAATCCGGCGAGTGACTCAACACAAAAAAGCCAGTGCCTAGAGGCAGCGGCTAATTTGCGAGTAGCGTTTGGCGGATGCGAAGTAATCGCGTTGTGGGCTACCTTAGATGGAAAAGTCGTCGAACTGTAATAATTACAGCACCGATAGCCTAAACAGATTCGAACTTTCGATCTGCGCGCCGACGGTAACGACTTCGAAGTAGGCACTGCGGCCGCTCGCGGCTGGTGGCACGGTAAAAGATTTGCTTGCGCTGCCGGCAGCATTAGTCGTGCCGGTCGCGAAAATACGAAAGCCGCTGCCTAATTCGATGGTGGTGCCCGCTTGAGTGTGTCCGGCATTTGAAAGGCTGACAAGCAAATACCATGAGGTGTTTGCGGCAGCGTTGCTGAATGTAAGAGTGGTGTTTGCGCCGGCAGATACTGCGCTAGCACCATTGAGGTAGATGTCTTGATCATGCACATCAATGATGTACAGACCGTTGTCTTGGTCAGAAATGTAAATCAAACCCGATTGCGCATAAGGGTAAACACCCCAGGCGCCATCAAAATCAAAGCCAGTTGCTGAATTGGAATCGAAGCTAGCAATTTGCTGTGGATATGC
>JAPYTC010000185.1 GCA_029941685.1 Planctomycetota bacterium
TTTCAGTTATTTAATAACCGGACTATATCTATTCATGCTGCCATGGCACCGTGATTACATTGAGCAGCTGTGTATTTACCTCGGCCCAAGCTGCTGTCTTTTGGCCATTCTTGGTCGTTGGCTGTTCATTGATATTCGGGCGATGGTGGTTATCGCGATGGTCAGCCTTGCCTATTTACACCAACCACCGGTGACTGAAGTTCAAAGCACCCAACAGCAGCCCATCACTCTCGAAGCTACAGTTTATTCCGTCACAAGTTACGACGACCACCTGCGCCTCGTGCTAGGTGATGCCGAAAGCAATGATGGCATGATTATTGAGTCATTGAACGAAATACGTGCCATTAGCAGTAACCCGCAACACCAGCTAAGTATCGGCGAGCGAATTCGTGGGCATGGCCTCCTCGAGAAAAGTGGACGCTGGCTCAGCATTAAAAAGTTTTCCTACATCTCTGAAAATGAAATTAGTTGGTTACCCTTTCACCAGTTAAGGCAAACGGTTAGTGATAGATTGTCGACTTTGTTTTCGGGTAACGAACTCGGCATTGCCAAGGCACTGATTTTGGCAGATAAAAGCAGCCTCGATGAATTGATGCGATCGGGGTATAGAAATTTCGGGCTATTACATTTGCTTGCGGTCTCCGGAATGCACTTCTGGTTATGGAATGCTTTATTGCGTCGACTTCTGGGATATAAATTGGGGCGCTTACGCATTCCATTACTCGTTATCGCTGCTCTGCTGGCGGGCTTCGGCCCTGCCGTTAGTCGCGCGCTCGGATTTATTGTAGTTCGAGATATAGCCGCGATAAGTCATCGTAGTTTTTCAGCCCTTAGCTTATTATCGATAGTCGGAATGGGTGAATTGTTGCTGTTTGAGAATAATCACTTTGGTCTAGGATATTTACTCAGCTATACAGCAACTATTGCAATTATCGTTTGCAGCGACAAGAAAAACGACAGCGCCTTAATAGCAACGATGCGATGTTCGTGGGCGGCGTTCTTTGCCACGATGCCATTGATTTTTCATTTGCAATCCACCATCGAGTTTTTCAGCATTTTATTCAGTCCTATTTTCGCCATCTTCACTACAGCACGACTATTCATCATACTGCTAAGTTTGCCACTACCCACACAACAGATTGCGCAATGGTTGCTTGAGTCCATCAGCACTATAGAACTGAAGCTCATTAGTTACTGCGACATGTTGCCTGGAACACCATTCGTTGCGACTACGAAAAGCGAGTTACTTATAACTCTTCTGACTCTATTCGCATTGTTGCTTGCCACTCCCAATGCCATACGGCGACGCAGCATGAGGGTATGCACTATCCTCATCGCGCTTAGCTGCTTCTTCTATCAACCCACCGCAAAGGTAGGGATAAGCATGGTAAACGTCGGACACGGACTTGGCACAGTAATCAACGGTATCAATACCAGCCTCGGCTTTGATCTCGGAAGCCAAACCTTAAGAGGCAACAGACTAGTCGATGGCGTTTACTTTTCGGAATTACAGCACAATAATTGGCCCGTGCCTAATGAATTTATTTTTTCACATCGTGACGCCGACCATATCAACGGGATGCCAGCTCTGCAGAATCGCATCAGTGTGGTTGAACTAAATCACGAGCAAGCATTGAGTAAAACATTGGCACCTTGGCAGGTTAAAGTGTTTCGTACTCGCGGTGGTCTAAATCACACCGCCAATGACAATGGTTATGCCATTGATTTGCGCTATGCTCACTATCGAATAATTGTACTTGGCGACCAAGACGGCTCAGCGCTATTTGAGTTAGCGCAACGCATCGAAGCAGGCCCCGTTGACATCATGTTCAGCCCGCATCATGGTTTAAGTACTGACGGCCTTGCAATGATGATTGAGCATTTACGCCCGAATGAATTGTGGGTGTCGTGTTCAATCGACAACTACCCCTTGCCAGCGCGTCCTATTGCTGAGCACTACGGCATACCAATGTTTGACACTGCTCGACAGCCCTTGCGATATATTTTTGATGTCGATTGAGTTTTCGCACGTCTACATGGTGTGAAACAATTAATCTACGCTGCTACCATTCATGCAAGTAAAGGCCATTTGGTTGGCGTTGAAAGCCGTAGTGATCCAGGTTTGTCGCGAGTCATTATGGTCGGCATGCCCGATGCCGTTGCCAAAGAATCTCGCGAGAGACTACCGGCGGCACTGAAACATCATGGCTATTCTTTCCCAAAAGGAAAGGTGTTATTCAACCTCTTTCCGGCGCAAATACCCAAGCGCGGTGTACCAATCGACTTGGCCCTTGCCGCCTCATTACTCGTAGAAGAGCAATGCGCTGTTGCTCCTCAAAAAGCCACATTGTTCTTGGCCGAATTAGATTTGCAAGGCAACCTACATCCTCCAGCCTACGGCACCCTGCTGGCATCGCTTGCTGCTGTAGAAAAAAACGTGCAAATTGTTACCGCCCATCAAGCTGCCAATGAAGCCGCCCTTGCACCTGGCGCAGAGGTTTTTTCTTTCGGCGATCTAAAAGAAGTTGTCGATTTCTTAAATGCGCCATCGTCGCACTTGCCAATGACACCACCACGCAAATCACTCGACACAACAGTACATCCTAGGCTTGATGAAATACGTGGTCAGCAACACGCGCATAATGCTGCAGCTTTGTGCGCCGTAGGCAATCATTCTTTATGGCTGCAAGGTCCTCCAGGCACCGGCAAAAGCATGCTTGCGCAGCGAGTGATTCATTTATTGCCAGACTTGACAGACGATACCGCCATGCAGTTAGCTCGGGTAGAGGCATTACTCGGGCCGTTGACAAGCATGCCACGGCGTCCGCCTTTTCGTTCGCCGCACACCACGACATCAGCGCAGGCACTCTTAGGGGGCGGTTCCCCTTTGCGACCCGGCGAAATGTCACGTGCGCATGGGGGTATTCTGTTCCTCGATGAAATGCCTGAATTCACTCGACCGAGCCTCGAGGGTATGCGCCAACCATTAGAGGAAAAAGAGGTGCGCTTGCAACGCGCACAAGATTGGGCAAAATACCCGGCCGATGTCATCATGCTTGCTACCTCAAACCCATGCCCATGCGGTTACCTCAGCCATCCTAAAATACCCTGTCGTTGCAGTGACAATCGCATCGAGTCATATCTATCTCGGGTGTCCGGTCCACTCCAAGACCGCTTTGACTTATTCGTTGAAATGGGCCCGGTAGCTGCTGATGTTCTCGATGGTCCACCGACGGCTCAACCCGACGAAGATGTTATCGAAAACATATCTGCTGCTAAAAAATTCCAACATTCGCAGGCACGTGGTTTTGTGTGCGCCAACGAAGCATCTCTAGCACAAATAATGAATGCTGGCATAAATGCAGATGCTCAAG
>JAPYTC010000186.1 GCA_029941685.1 Planctomycetota bacterium
GCGTACAGGTGGGCGGTGCTGGGAGTGGTTGGTGATTGCTCTTTTCGATTTGACTTTGCGAGGCGCAAGAAATCTAAGAACCAACCGCGATGCTCGATGGTGGCAGCGCGTTCAAGTGCGCGTGGTGACGCCGAAGCAATCGCGATGCCAGCGGGTAAGGCCATGCACTTTTGTACACCGAATAAACAAACATCGATACCCCATTTGTCGACGTAAACCGGTGAACCAGACATCGAAGAAACAGTATCAACCAACAACAGCGTGTTAGGGAAATCTTTTAAGACATCGGCGTAATCTTGAACGGGATTAGTAACGCCAGTCGATGTTTCGTTATGCACAACAGTCACTGCATCAACCGGGCCACATTCATTCAGTGCGCTGCGTAAATCATCGGCGCTAAAACCTTGCCCCATTTTTTTCTCAACAGCAATGGCATCAACGCCGGTTGACTTGGCAATGTCAAACCATCGTTTAGAAAACGCGCCACAGATAAGGTGAAGTGATTTATTTTTAACAGTGTTACGAATGGCAGCTTCCATAAATGCGGTTGCTGGCGCAGTCAGAATCATCACCTCGTTTTTGGTGTGCATTAGTTTGCTTAAGCCATGGCGTGCTTCTTGCCACAGGCGCGCACACTCTTCGGTGCGGTGGCCGATTGCTGGCTTGGACATTTCAACTAGGATTTCTGGGGAAACCTGAGTGGGACCGGGTATGAACAGCTTCATCGCCTGCTATTCTAGAACTATATTGAGTAGCGGTTCTAGTAGCTTACCCGCAATATATTGTGTTGCAGCCGATTTCACTGCCTCGCGTTCGACGACTCCGCCGAAGCCGACAAATTGCCCAACCACTGCACTAGCTTCTAGGTCTGAGACGCCATCACCGATCAGCAGACGACGCTCGCGTGGGACGTTTAGAGCAGCTGCTACCCTTTCAACCACCCATGGCTTACCACCGTTACTTGCAAGCGGGTGCGCGAATGCTGGTTCGGGGTTGTCGCAATTGTAAGGCACGGCATGCACGCGTTCGGGTGCAATACCAAGATGCGCGGCGAAGGGTAAAATCCCAGGCAATAAGCCCCCTGAAACAATATGGACGGCCACCTTACAAGCACTGAGCTTTGTAATAACCTCTTTTGCGTCGGCGATGGCAGTAGAAATATACAAATCACCAAGCCAGTGAAAATCGGCAGGCGAGGGCTTGATCATTTCTAGACGTTTGCGGTAAACATCTTCCATGGGCAGGCGGCCGTCCATAGCTGCGTTGGTTAGGGCCCTAACATCGACGCCGGCTCGGGTGGCAAGTTCGTCGATGCCTTCGATTGAAGACAACGTTGAGTCACAGTCAAAAAACACTAGGTCGTAGGCGGACATTGCGTTTACATGATACACCTATTGCACGAAGAAATTCGCATTCCTGGGCGCACTAGTCTTTGCTTCGACGGGAACAGATGCGATTTCAAGCCGGACAAGTCGGTTTTTTTGGACTTGCCGTTTATTATTCTGTAGGCTAGCCCTTATATATTGCGCGCATCTTTAACGACGTCCCAGGCGTCGTTGATGGCCACCATTTTCTTTTGCGCGTATTCTAAAAAATCGTCGGGCAAGCCCTTCGACGCTAAAGCGTCGGGATGATATTCGCGAACCAGCTTGCGGTGCGCGCTTTTTACTTCGGTATTGCTTGAGGCTTCACTGACGCCCAGTACTTTGTGGGCATCGGCTACCGATGTTTGAGGGTTGCCGCGTGTTGCGTTGAACGTCGCTTTACAGTTTTCGACATCATGTGCGTTTAACCCCATTACGCGCGCTATTTGATTAATAAGACTTTCTTCTTGCGGATGTAACTTTCCATCCGACAATGCGATCATGAACAAAATTGTAATGACGTCTAGTAAGCGGTTACGGTCGCCGCGAAATATTTGATGGAGCTGTTTGGCGTATTCAGTGGCTGGCACATTGTTGTCGCGAGCCAAATTAAAAACGCGTGCAGCATTTTCTCGTTCATCTTTTGGCAAACGCATGTTGGTTTTTAAAAAATCATCAAACATGCGTATCTCATTTTCGCAAACGCGACCATCGGCTTTCGCGACTTTAGCTGCAAGGCTAACTAGGGCAATCGTGAATGCGGTTTGCAAGTCGTGTGAGCTATAGCCACCGGAATGCTGTGCATTGGATGTGGCATTGCCAACACGACCACCCATCATTGCGCCGAGCATTGCCCCGATTGGGCCACCGAAGGCAAAGCCGATAGCTCCGCCGAAGAGAGATCCGAATAGTCCCATTACTTAGTAAACGAGTTTTTGACCATCAACGCCCAACCGATTAGGAAGCACAGCCCACCAACCGGCGTAATCGGCCCGAGGAATTTGGCTCCGGTTAGAGTGAGCGCGTAAAGTGAGCCAGAAAATAGCAGTGTGCCGAGAATCAGCCAAAAAATCACGCGCGACACTAGGCGCTGACCGATGGCATCGGCGTTTGCTGCAAGGGCGATGATGGCAATGGCGTGGTAGAAATGGTAGCGGGCAGCGGTTTCCCAAATGGACATAAGTTGCCCGCCTACAATGTTTTCGACCATGTGGGCGCCGAATGCTCCGAGAGCTACCGCCAGAAATGCTGACAGCGCGCCAATGCCGAGTAAAGATTTGCTCATGCGCAGATTATAGTAAATTCTCTCAGAACTCATGCATTAACGGGCGAAATACGGCATAATATCGAATGAGAGTCGTATTGCGATTCCCTAAATCATCCCATTTTTTCCTCATTTAATTAATCTAATGAAAATTGCTCCCTTCTTTTTCACGGTAGCTGCGCTAGCAGCTCCACTATGCGCCCAATCTCGTGGCGGTGATACCATGGTCGACTCTGGTCTAACTCGCGCTTATGGCACAATGGTTGGTTCCGATGGCCTCAATGTTGTCGCGATCTGGAACTCAGACGACACGGTATTTGCATCGAACTCTCAAGACGGCGGCCGTAACTGGACTGCTGCACCGGTAGTAATCGGTGGCGGCTCACTCTCGGGCGCAAAGCGTACTTACAAAGACGCGATGGCTTTTGCTAATGGTAACGTTTACTTGGCTTTTGAGGATAAGGCTTCTGGCTCAGAAGAGCACATGTTCTCAATGTCTTCTGACGGTGGCGATACGTGGTCAGTTCCAACAACCATTCCTTCAGCAGGCGCAGGCTACATCACAGACATTGAGGTGTTCGCTAACGGCCAAATGATTGTTGTTGTTTCACTCGCTTTGGCTTTCCCGAACGGTTGCTTCGTAAATGTTTCTTACGATAACGGTTTATCTTGGAC
>JAPYTC010000187.1 GCA_029941685.1 Planctomycetota bacterium
TATTAAGAGGTATCGAACCGGCGGCCTATGCCTCTGAACAATGCCGTTGACACATAAGTAATGTAGCACTTTAGCTAGTACTTGTAACAGAGATTTTGCCAATAATAACTTCTATTGCCAAATCATCAGGTAATTCCCACTTGCGGAAGCATTTATCGTCTGCGTTTAATGAATCGGCGCTAAAGAAAATGCCACTTGGCGCTAAAACTTCGTCGGCGATCATCGCCGCGTGGACGTCGAGCACCGCCTTAACATCGGCACTGGCATGTAATTGCACTTCGATGCGATCGCTCATTTCTAAGTCGAGTTCTTTACGCTGCGTTTGTAAACGGTTGGTAATTTCGCGGGCAATTCCTTCGGCACGCAACTCGGCGCTAATTTCAGTATTCAAACCGATAGTAACGTAACCATCAGTCGCTGCTTCGAGGCCATCGGCGCTTTCGGTTTGCAGAGTGATGTCTTCATTGCACAGCACATAACTTTCGCCACCCGCTTCAACCGTGACTTCATCGCCACCTTGCAAAGCAAAAATTTGCTCGCGCGGCATGTCGCTGATCACTGCTGCTAAAGCCTTCATGTTTTTGCCAGCTTTGCGCCCTAGAGTTTTGAAATTAGCTTTAGCGCTAACCGTTAAAAAGTCAGGAGTGCCATCAATCCATTGCACTTCTTTGACATTCAACTCTTGGCGTAAGGCATCGCTGTATTCACGTGGCGACATCGCCAATTCGCTTTCTTTAGCAATGTGCACCACCATTGAGGCCAAAGGTTGACGCACGCGGATTTGCACGCGCTCGCGTACTGAGCGTCCTAAACTTGAAGCACGCATGATCGGATTCATCGCTGCCGACAAATCGGCATCGTAAGCACCGGCGATTGCTTTATCATTTGAGTTATTACTGTCAGGGTAATTTTGCAAATGAACAGATTCGCCAGCGACTAGTTCACTCCAGATTGCATCGGCGAAGAACGGAGTCACTGGTGCAATCATGCGCAGCACCGCGTGTAATGCTTGATACAAAGTAGCGAAGGCTGCATGCTGTGAAGCCTCGCCCTCGTCACCCCAAAAGCGACGACGCGAACGACGAATGTACCAGTTCGACAAATCGTCAACGATAAAATCTTCGATAGCGCGTAATGCGTTCGCCGGCTGCATATCGGTAAATGCCGCACTAGCCTTAGTTGCAGCGGCCGACACTTGCGATAACACCCAACGATCCATAGCAGGACGGCTAGCTAATTCTGGGAATTTAGCACTGGCATCAAAGCCTTCTGATTTGGCGTAAAGCGCGAAAAAATCGTAACTTGCGCCTAATGTACCTAGTACTCGGCGGCGGACATCTGACACTGCGCCGTCGTCGTAACGGCGTGACAAATGCGCCGCGCCACCAGCCAATAACGACCAGCGAATAGCGTCAGCACCGTGCTCTTCTATGGCCGCACCAGGGACGACGATATTGCCTAAGCGCTTCGACATTTTCTGACCGGATTTGTCGAGTAACAAGCCATTAACTAAACACGACTTGTAAGCCGAACCGCTTTCAAGGCGCGGCAACTTTTCACCCCATAGCTCACCCGACTGCCACAATTTTTCATCGTGTTGAGTCAAGAAAGTGGAGATCGAATGCAACGAGTAAAACCAGCCACGAGTTTGGTCGAGGCCTTCGCAAATGAAATCGGCTGGAAATTGTTCGGCAACCAACTCGCGGTTTTCGAAAGGCCAATGGTGTTGCGCCAACGGCATCGCGCCACTGTCGAACCAACAATCAATTACCTGTGGTACACGGCGCATCAAACCCGACTTACCAGCAGTCGGAGTTTGGAAAGTAATATCATCGACCATCGGACGATGCGGATCGAAGTCATCAGGCAAGCCGCCGCATAATTCGCCGAGTTGCGCAAAAGATTCGACGCAAATCCAGTCTTCTTCGTCGTCTTCGTTTATCCATACTGGAAGTGGTGTTCCCCAGAAACGATCGCGCGACAAGGCCCAATCAATATTGTTTTCGAGCCACTCACCAAAGCGTCCGGCGCCAATTTCTGGTGGCGCCCATTTGATCTGCTTATTCTGCTCGATCATTTTGTCTTTATAAGCAGTAGTACGCAAGAACCACGCCGGTGCCGGGAAATAAATCAGCGGCGTATCACAGCGCCAGCAATGCGGGTAGCTGTGATTACACTGCGTTACCTTCAGCATGCGCTCGCGCTCTTTCAAATCACGCGACAAATCTTTATTGGCCTCTCTAAAGAATGTACCAGCACTAACAGTGGCGACATCGGTAACAAAACGCGCATCTTCGCCGACCGCAAGCACTGCCAGAATGTCGTTGCTCTGCGCGATTCTAAAATCGTCGGCGCCATACGGTGCCATATGCACCATGCCAGTGCCATCGTCGTCGCTAACGAAGGTGTCGGCAACGACAATATGGCGTTGCGCGCCTTCATTTATCACAATGCCGCCTTCGAAGGTGAATAGCGGAGTGTAGCTTAAGCCTTGCAATGCATCGCCCTTAACGCTGCCCACTACGCTGAAGTTATCTTCACCGAACACCGTCGCAGCCTTTGATTCAAGCATCACAAAACGACGTTCATCAGCTTCAATGATTGCATACTCAAAATCAGGATGCACACACACCGCCATGTTTGACGGCAATGTCCAGGGAGTGGTGGTCCATGCTACTAGTTCGGCATTTTCTAGAGCGCCGCTAGCATTTATTAGTGGGAAGGAAATGAACACCGATGGATCATCGATATCTTTATACCCTTGACTGACTTCGTGCGATGACAGGCCGGTGCCACAACGTCCGCACCATGGCAAAACTTTAGAACCGAGGTAAAGCAAATCGTTGGCAGCGAAACGCGACAACAGAAACCACACTGATTCGACGTAGTCGTTGTCGAATGTTACATAAGGGTTGTCGTAGTCAAGTTCGTAACCGATGCGTTGCGACAGTTCTTCCCATTCTTTTTTATAGGTGAACACCGACTCGCGACACAGTTTATTAAACGGACCCAAACCATGTTTTTCGATATCAGGTTTACCCGAAATACCCAACTGCTTTTCGACTTCAAGTTCGACGGGCAGACCGTGAGTGTCCCAACCGGCCTTGCGCATCACCCGCTTACCCTGCATGGTTTGAAAGCGGCACATTGAGTCTTTTAGAGTGCGCGCTAATACATGGTGAATACCCGGACGACCATTGGCAGTCGGCGGCCCCTCAAAAAACACAAATGGCTCGGCGTCGGCACGCGCCTCAATAATCTGCGCCGGTAAATCATCGGATTTCCATTGCTCAACCA
>JAPYTC010000188.1 GCA_029941685.1 Planctomycetota bacterium
GTGCTGACCGCCTAAAGGCACTAGTTGTAGGGCTGTTTTCGTAAGCGACTTACTATATTTAGTAATCCGAAAATTAATCTATTATTTCAGGCAAACGTGATTGGGCATGTCCGATAGATAAGAATCTTAGGGTTGCACATGTCACATAACAAAATCAAACCACTCGTCCAAGAATTGCGGCGCCATACTGGCTACCGCTTTCCATTAGAGGCGTATTTATTCGTCCTTGAGTCACTTGATTACACGATATACATGCAGGGCAACACAGGAGGACCACTCGCGTCGTCGCATATAACGCCATCTGAACTGCTAAAGGGCATTCAGCGTTACGCTAACGACGAATTCGGTAGCATGGCGCCATTCACGTTTAATTCGTGGGGAGTGACCGAAACCTCAGATTTTGGCACTCTAGTATTTGACATGTGCGCTGCAGGACTGTTAAATAAAACAGAGAGCGATCGGCGGTCCGACTTCGCGGACGGCTTTGATTTTAAGCACGCGTTCGCTGACAACATTCCTCCTTCACAACTATGAGAACAGCCAACCTAGTCCGTGCCCTTGTGGTGCTGTTTAGTCTATGGTTGATTTGGGTGTTGCGGAAGGTCACCGTGCCACTACTTGGTGCTTATCTATTCATGCTGGTTCTGCAACCTTTGCAGCGACGCTTAACTCAAAAGTTGCCAAACTCGGTCGCAGCGTTATGTTGTGTATTAGTGCTATTGATCGTTCCGATAGTTGCATTTTTGCCGGCGGCTTTTGACTTTCAGCACTTGTTAAGCAAAGTGCCAATCAATGACCTTGGTGGCTTTAGTACTCAATTACGTATGCAGTTCATTGAGTGGCATGCTTCGTTGCCCTCCTGGATTTCAGAAATGTTTGACCCAGATGTGTTCGAGCCGCAAAAATTCATTGAAGCGACGGGTAATCAAATTAGATCTGCAGGCAGCGGATTGGTTATTTTCTTTGGTGGTGTTTTTGGGATTATTTCGAGCATGGTGCTGCTGCCAATATTTCTGTTCTTCTTGTTGCAGGGAGGGCCGTGGCTATTGCGCATCCGTCGCGAATTACCAGCATCGTGGCACCCACCTTTCGATAGAATCTTGCCACAGATCGAAGCAATCTCTACAAACTACTTAGTTGCACGTGTAAAAGTTGCCGTGGTCAAAATGATTATCACATGGGTAGTCTTGATCATTCTGGGTTTCCCAGGCGCATACTCGTTGGCGGTTGCGGTCGGCGCACTATCCTTGCTTCCGGTACTTGGCCCTTTGGTGGGCTTCTTGTTGCTGGCTATCGTTGGCTTCGCTGATGGCGGTATTGTTGGCGGAGGCGTCAGTGGCTTTGTTGTCGCAGGTGTGATCTATGTCGTGCTTGAGATCGTCGAGGCTTATGTGCTCATACCTCGTTTTGTTGGCAAGGGGCTTGGTTTGTCAGACTTTGCAGTGATCCTTACCATTCTTTGCGGTGGTGCGCTTCTCGGTATTCTTGGCTTAGTGCTAGCCGTGCCTGTGGTCGCAGTATCGCGAGTCCTTTATGCTGAGTTTGTCAGACCCGTAATGAAAGAAGGCAAATCAGTGATTGATGAAGCAAGTTGATTTCAACCAGCTACTTGGCTTTCAATTTGATAGCCAGCAATTCCTTGATAATAATTGCCGTCACGTTTTTGGCGCACGCAGTGCCACCAATCAAGGTAATTTCGCCTTCAGCGGTCATCGTGACATTGTTGCGGCCACGGCAGTTCGAAGAACTTGGTGCGATTTTATTCAGGCGGATTCACAACAGCTAGTTGTGGGTGGCCAAAGCCACACTGCCCATATAGCGATTGTTGATTCTCAGCACGCCTCGCGCGGCGCACTAGCTCCGACTACTGTAATCCCTGATTGTGATGGACTCATCACCCTTACGCCTGGTCTGCCGCTATATGTTGCTGTAGCTGATTGCTCTGCGGTGCTGCTCTCGGCACCCGGCATCGTTGGTGTTGTGCACGGTGGCTGGCGCGGATTACAGGCTAATATTCTTCCCGTTGCAGTAGCTCATTTTGCCGAATTTGGAGCAAGTGCAGAAACTATCAGCGCTGGAGTTGCACCATGTATTCAAGCAGCGTCTTACGAGGTCGGGCCAGAGGTCGCAATAGATTGTCCTGCAGTAGCTAAATATCGTGGTGAAGGCGATCGCTGGCATGTCGACATTGGGATGTGGGCTAAGCAACAACTCTTGGATTCAGGGCTTACTGAATGTCACATCGAAGTGTCAGGCATGGATAGCCGAAGTGACCCACGTGTTTTTAGTCATCGGCGAGAGGGGACTCCTTCCGGACGTAATGGGCTGTTAGCAGTGTTGGGCGACTAGTTGTTGCTTGCAACTAAGTCGGCGTATTCGCTCATGTCTTTGTAGTCAACATTAGTGCTGTCGAGTAGATGCTTAATCGCACGGCGCAACACCGGGTCTTCGACATAATCACCAATAAAACCATTGCCCGGGAACACTTCGCCTCGTGCATCCGATACGCGCGCGCGTAAGTAGCGGCGCACCCACCGGCGGATGCTTTGGCCATCTAACTCGGTGTCTAATGAAGCATAGAATGAGTCCCATTCAGGGTATGAAGTGATGTCGTGATGATCATTCATGGCTAGGGTAACCGCTTGCGCACGATAATCTTCGAACAACAATTTAGCGTAGTTCTGAATAAGCTCTTCGTCAAGTAAGTGCGACATTTCTCGCGCCTCGATATACGGAACTTCGTCAAAAGATTCTTCGATGTCGGGGGCGACGCCGCCTTGCCTGGTCACTTTGCCGTCATGATCGCGCAACGTATGAATGGTCGAGCCATCGGGTAAATAATAGTAAGCAATAGTTAGTTTCACACGATCACCGTAGTCGTATTTATCGTTATTGTTGGCGTCAACGAAATCTTCCCAGTCGTCGTAGGTGCCATTTTTGCGCCCTCTGTTTTTAGTGTCAACGAAGGATTCGTCTGAAGAGGTGTTCATCTCGAAAATGTTTTGAACCGATCCCTTGCCAAAAGTACGCTCACCAATAGTGGTAGCTCGGCCGTGTATTGATAAAGCACCCGACACAATTTCGGACGCTGAAGCGCTGTACTTGTTAATGAGAATAGTCAGTGGCACCTCTGCAGGAATAAATGCGCGTGCACTAGTGCGATACTCGCGATCCCGACCGGTGCGTGACTTAGTCGTTACCACCAACTTGTCTTGCGGCAGAAACAAATCACAAATGCTGACGGCTTCGTTGAGGTAACCACCAGGGTTGTTGCGCATATCAAGCACAACAC
>JAPYTC010000189.1 GCA_029941685.1 Planctomycetota bacterium
TAAAAACACTTCACGCATAGCCTGAATCATCGCCGCGCGCTTTTTGAAGTTTTCGCGTACCGATTGATTGATAAACAGATCGACATAACGACGGCGCGCGCGCAATTCGCTGTCAGCCAAACCGTAATGTTGGTCCGGAGGATTTTCGAGCCCCTTGGTAATGATTTCAAAACGCGACCCATAAACAGAATCTTGACCTTTGTCGGTCTTTTTCATTTCTCCACGAATCGCAATGAAATCGCCAAGATTCATATGCTTTAGCAATGCGAAATCTTCGGCTGGCAGCAAATCTTTTTGTAGTACCACTTGAATCACGCCATCGCCATCGTGCAAGTCGATGAAAGCCAACTTGCCATAGCCGCGACGACCAAGCACCCGTCCAGCCACACAAACCTCGGTATTCTGGATTTCGTCGGCACGCGCCAACAAATCGACAGACATACTGCGAGATAAATCGCCAAACACGGAAATCGCCGCAGGATATGCATCAGCACCCGAGCTTTGAAGGTCGGCAAGCTTTTGCAGTCGGTCTGGATGGAAGTAGTCGGGCATAACTTAGCGCCAAGTGGCAGTAAAAGGTGATGGTGGAGCTAAGGGGGCTCGAACCCCTGACCTCGTCGCTGCCAGCGACGCGCTCTCCCAGCTGAGCTATAGCCCCATACCCTTTACGTCGCAGATTTTAACGATATCTTTAAGCAGGTCAAAGAGAAAACAAAGTGTTTTCGGCGACGTTAAAATCTTATCCCTGTAAACCCCATCATGGCAGACTACAACTTCAAAGAAATCGAGCCGCGTTGGCAGCAATTCTGGCTCGATCAACAATCATTCCGCGCTCCAGGGCCGGGTGACGACGGTTTCGACGCGTCCAAACCTAAATACTACGTGCTCGACATGTTCCCTTACCCTAGTGGTGCGGGGCTGCACGTTGGTCACCCTAAAGGGTACACAGCCACCGACATCACCGCGCGCTACAAGCGTCATCAGGGGTTTAATGTGCTGCATCCAATGGGTTGGGACGCTTTCGGTTTGCCGGCCGAGCAATATGCGATTCAGACCGGCACTCATCCGGCGGTAACTACGGCGGCCAATGTCGATAATTTTCGTAGCCAATTGCAGGCACTAGGCTTTAGTTACGATTGGGCTCGCGAGATTGATACCACTAGTCCTGATTATTACAAATGGACGCAATGGGTGTTCAAGCAGTTGTTCGAAAAAGGTTTGGCTTACGAGGCCGAAATTCCAGTGTGGTGGTGTTCCAAGTTAGGGACCGTGTTGGCGAACGAAGAAGTGGTCGACGGTCATAGCGAGCGCGGAGGGCATCCTTGTGAAAAGCGTCCACTGCGTCAATGGATGTTCAAGATTACCGAATATGCTGATCGTTTGTTGGCCGACTTAGAAGATCTCGACTGGCCTGATTCCGTCAAGGCGATGCAACGTGAATGGATTGGTCGTTCTGAAGGCGCTGAGCTTGGCTTTGTGATTGATGGTGTTGACGAGTGCATTACCGTGTTTACCACGCGTCCCGATACTTTGTTCGGCGCAAGTTTTTGTGTGGTGGCGCCTGAGCATCCGTTGTTAGCCAGTTTTGTTTCTGATGAGCAGCGCGACGAGGTTGCGGCTTATCAAGAGCAAGCAAAAGGCAAATCGGATTTGCAGCGTGCTGAGTTACAGAAAGATAAATCGGGGGTGTTTACCGGTGCTTATGCGGTTAACCCGATTTTCAAAGACGGCGACCCACGGCAGCTAATCCCGATTTATACGGCCGACTATGTGTTGATGACTTACGGTACCGGCGCGATTATGTGTGTGCCCGATGGCGACGAACGCGACCACCAATTTGCCGAAAAATACGATTTGCCGATCCCGAAAATTCTTGACGACAATCAGTGTTTGTGCAACTCTGACTTTTTAGATGGCTTAACTAAAGAACAAGCCGTGCCGAAAATGATTGAGTGGTTAGTTGCTAATGAAATCGGTGAAAAATGCATCAACTTTAGGTTGCGCGATTGGTTGTTTAGTCGTCAACGTTATTGGGGCGAGCCGTTTCCGGTGTTACACGAGGTGGTCGATGGCAAGCGTAATGGCAACGTTAAATTAGTGGACGACGCCGACTTGCCAGTTTCATTACCCATACTCGAAGACTTTGGTCCCACCGAAGATGGTGCTCCGCCGTTAGCGCGTGCTGAAGAATGGGTTAAAGTCGTCGATAGTGATGGCAAGGTTTACGAGCGCGAAGTGAATTCGATGCCGCAGTGGGCAGGTTCGTGTTGGTATTTTTTGCGATTCTTAGATCCGCATAATACTAGCGAGGCGTGGTCAGCAGAGGCAGAGAAATACTGGATGCCGGTCGACTTGTATGTCGGTGGTGCCGAGCACGCGGTGTTGCATTTGTTGTACGCGCGTTTTTGGCACAAGGTTTTGTTTGACTGCGGGTTGGTTTCAACTAGCGAGCCGTTTCAGAAGTTAGTTAATCAGGGCATGGTGCAGTCATTTGCGTATAAGAATGAGCGTGGCATCTTGGTTTCAATCGATGAAGTTGAAGGCGATGAAGGTAATTACACTCTTATAGAGACCGGCGAAAAAGTTGAAAAGCTAGTCGCTAAAATGTCTAAGTCGCTGAAAAATGTCATCAATCCCGATGATGTGTGCGACGAATACGGCGCAGACACTTTGCGTTTGTACGAAGCCTTTATGGGGCCGCTTACCACGTCTGCGCCATGGAATCCACGTGACTTGCCAGGTGTTCACCGTTTCTTGCAACGTACTTGGCGGGTGTTTGATAGTGGTTTCGCCGATGCGGCGTGCGATGACATCGAGCGCGGTTTGCACAAGTGTATTAAAAAGGTTGGCGACGATCTCGAGGCGATGGGCTATAACACGGCTATTGCCGCCATGATGGAATTCATTAATCTTGCGACTAAGTCTAAGATTGATTTAACTGTCGAACAAGGACAACGCTTTAGTGTGTTGCTCGAACCATTCGCGCCGCACTTGGCCGAAGAGCTGTACAAGTTGTGCGGTGGCAGTGACGCTTTGGCGCAGTTACCATGGCCAAGCTATGACAATAAAATGTTAGTCGCCGACACCATCGAAATTCCGGTGCAAGTCAACGGCAAACTGAAAGCTAAAGCGGTGATTGCTGCTGATGCTGATAAAGATGCTCAACAAGAGGCAGCTGAACTAGCTATTGCGGGCGAAATTAATGGGACAGTGCGCAAGGTGATTGTTATTCCAGGGCGCATGGTTAACTTTGTGGTTTCATAATGACTATTGAAAATGTAAGCCAATGGA
>JAPYTC010000190.1 GCA_029941685.1 Planctomycetota bacterium
CATCTCAGCAGTGCAGCCATGGGTCTCAAGCCCTAGCTCAACAAACTTCGGCAGTAGCAGCTCGTCTTCGCAACCGCTGTGTGCATTTAAGGTCACCCAAAACGACTTAAGCGAGGATTGTATTTTGCTAACACTACCTTGAACAATCGCTGCCTTGTGCTCTGCCAGCAGCATTCCGAGTGCGTCGTGTGTCGAAAAGAGGTCAGTTGCTTTTGTCATTCTGTTGTATAATACTGCCAATCGTGAATTCTACTATTAAAACATGTCACAAAAAGAACTCTAGCGCACTGTTAGAGAAAATGAATGATATAAAGCAGCGCCTTGTCAATGTCGCCAAAAACCAAATAGGACCATCCTCCGCTAAGGTTATCTCTAATTCTGATACGTTCGAATTCGAACCCTATGCTGGCAACTGGACTGACCTCGATATCTGTCTAGCAATTATTTTCCCGACAATTCATTCAGGGACACCCCTGGCTGATGACGTAAAAAATGAGCTGATGGAGTGCGTATGGCACCATTGCTCGTCGAAAAGAGGAATGATGTCGAATTACCCGGCTTTGCGCTCTGTTCACGACACATTGAATTTGCTTTCGAGTGTTTTGATTAAGCTGTTCTCCTCTAAAGAGGGTTTTCCAGCTTTCCTAGGCTTTGATGCATTTTGTAACTTGGTTTTTTGGCGCATGAACAAAAATGCCTGTAGTATTTTGCGTTTAAAGGGTACACACGAGAGGCCGAATTCCGAGCTTATTTCTTTGCTAGACGGCAAGGCTGAGCAGCAGTCAGATGTGTTGGTCGCCCAGGAAGAAGCCGCTCGCCTTGAAGAATTAATTGAACGATTAACCATAGCAGAACGCGCTTTAGTGGTCGACTATATGAATAAAATGCCTTACGCTGACATGTCAGTAAAATATGAGGTTGGCGAAAGTGCATTGCGCAAAAGAGTTCAGCGCATAATCGATAGACTTCGCCATGAATTTTAGCCCCCAAGATTTATTCGACAACGGTAAGTATAAATTAATTGCATTGCTCGGGCAGGGTACGGCTGCTGATGTTTGGCTGGCAGAAGAATTAAAACTTAAAAGAAAAGTTGTAGTCAAAATGCTTCGCGAGTCTTTTTGGGATCCAGAAGCGCGCTATCGATTTGAGATGGAAGCACGTGCGCTAGCAAGCATCGACCACTTTGGCATCATTAAACTTTTATCTTCCGATATTAGCTCTGAAGGGGTTATGTTTTTGTCTCTAGAATATGGTGGTGACATGACACTACTAGATTGCATTAATGGTAAGTGCGAAATTTTTAGCAGTTTAAACCTGCAAGAAAAAGTAGACAAACTACAGCAGATGGTTTGCGCTCTCGGTAATGCGCATTCACGCAATATTCTTCATCGTGACATTAAACCCAACAATATACTCTGGGACGGAGATAATTTACGCTTATGTGACTTCGGCATGGCAGCAATCAGGGGGGCAACGGGTTGCACAATCGATGGTCGGTTTATTGGCAATATGGTATGTCCAGCACCTGAGCAGTTTGAGGATGGCCAAACGATTGATGCTGCAACAGATGTTTTCAATCTAGGTGGCGTGCTTTATTCTGCCCTTACAGGCGAGTCATTTTATGGCACAAGCAATCAATTTGCAGTGCAAAGGTCGTCTGTATCGGGAAGTCGTTCATGGAGCGACAACTTTAAATCATTGCCCAAACCTCTCCGCGCCATTTTAAATAAGGCACTACAGCACGACAGGGATGCGAGGTACCCAACAGCATCTGAGATGTGTTCCGATCTAAAACGATACCTTAATGGTGAAAAGGTGTATGCCACTCTCGAACGTACTCATGAACAGTTGATTCGCTGGGCACGCTACAACCCTTGGCAGAGCGCTCTTTTTCTAGTACTGTTGCTATTCTCTACGGGCTTATATCAGTCTACGCGAGCTGCTCTAGCGGCCACGTCTCAAACCCAAGAGGTGCTCGCTTCTTTTCATGGTGTTATGCGTGGCCTCGATCCAAACCAGCCAGTCACTTATGGCGAATCTCAAACTTCTAGCCTTAACGATTTATTCGACACTTTGGTGGCATCAGACAGCATCAACAGCGAAGTGAAGGCCGAGATGTTTTACGACATCGGTACTCGTCACATGTTCTTCGATGCTTTTCATGAAGCCGAACGTGATTTTTCTCAATCGCTAGAACATGCCCCAAACAATGATCTGGCAATAATTAACCTTGCCTGGTGTGAGCGCGAATTAGGTCACCAGAAGAGAAACGATTCTGAGCGTTCTCTCCAATATGCGAAAGTCATCTATGATCGCGCCCTCGCTCGCCTTGAGCCAATAATTAATCGCGATTATCCAACGGGCGACGTTAAACAAGACTACATTATTTTGTTTGCTAAAAACAGGTACGCAACGTTGCTGCTTGCTGAACCTAAATCACAGAGTACAACTAGAGCATCGGCGATACTTGAGAAAATAGATATAGAATTAAATTCCAGAAGCGATATCGAACCATGGCTGCTGCCAGTCAACACCGGCAACCGTGCTTCCGTTCAGGCGAGACTAGAAAACTACCAAGAAGCATTAGAATTGCATCAACTCTCCGAGCGCCAATTCCTAGCTGCCGGGATGGCCAACCACCCTGAGCTCTCTTTCGCCTATGTTGGGCAGGTTGGAATGTTTCATATTCTTGGTCTCGTAAAAGAGTCGAATGCTATGTCTGAAAAAACTTTAAAACATCGTCGTGATATCGGCGGAGGGTATACTAATTTTTACCTTCGGCACCTATTCGATTACCACAGGCGATTGTTTGAATATGGAAGCGAGTCATTTGAGTCCGTAATCGCTCGAGTGCTAGCCGAATTTGACTCCCGCTATCATGACAACCGTCGCGAGGGCAAAATCGACCCAGAGTTGCTTTCGTTTCACGATCAATACTGTCAGCTAGATTGAGTCTGCGAGCATATAATTAGCTCAATGATTTCAGCCATTGCACTAATCGGTTCGTTAATTAGCATATCTCAGCAATTCACCATAGGTGAACACACTTTCGAGTACCGTACTTTAGAAAACGGATTGCGTGCTTACGCTATTGAAGATAGTGGTAAAACAACATCCGTGTTTATGGCGATTGCAGCTGGCTCGCGCGACGAAACAGCTGATACTACTGGGCTTGCGCATTTAACCGAGCACGCAATGTTTGCTGGCACAGCAACTACAGGTACAGACGGTCATGAAAAAAAAGTAGTTGCTTGGGGCGGCGAATCAAATGC
>JAPYTC010000191.1 GCA_029941685.1 Planctomycetota bacterium
GTCGTATGCATAACGACACCGAAGAGCGTGTGCGCTTACGACTCGAAGGATTACTAACTGATTTAATGGCTGTAGCCGACTACCTCGACGCTGGTCTCAAGGCTGTACCGCAAAGTATTAAAGACGCTGAACAAGGCGAAGCTTTCTTAACTGGCATGTCCGCCATCCAACAAGCGCTTGATATGGTTTTCATGTCGCACGGGGTAACATTTCTTGTACCAACTGCCGACGACGAGTTCGACCCTGAAAAACATGAAGCTATCGAAACCGTGGTAAATAGCGATATAGACAAGCCTCAGCTCGAATTACTCGGACGCGGCTACTGCATGGGTACCAAAATTCTACGTCCTGCAAAAGTCAGAGTAATAACTAATATAAGTCAAGATTAAGCGCTCGATATGTTAAGTTAAAGGCATGATCGCCACGTCACGCCTGCTCAAGATTTCCCTAACACTGTTCGTGGTTCTTGGCGTTGCCAGCGATGTGTACGCGCAAAAGCAAGGCAGAACAAAACGCAACTTCCCGGCGCATGGCATTGAATTCCGTCCTTTGCGCGACTGGAGTGACATCCCTATTTCTGACAAGAATGAGGCACGTGGCAAAATAGGCATTTTTCAGGCAGAAGACTCTGAAACGGTCATGACGCCCGACCACAGGCAGTATAGTTTCACGCCACGCTTGGTAATATTTAAAGACATTCCAACGGCGGCGGTTACTGACAGCAGCTCAAACGGCGGACTCCGGGGCCGTGTCGGAACAGAAAAAGCTGCCGAGAGCACCGCTATCGACTATGTGTTATCTCTGTACGCACAAAATGTCCGGCCCGACGAATTTAAGTTAATTGAGCCCGAAGTTTCAGACCCAAAGATTCGTAAGGCCGATGCCAAACGCGAACAGATTCAGTCTATTTACGTTGCCAACGTGGCCTTTGAGGTTATGTTCGATGTATACACGGTTCAGCTACCTAGCGCCAAAATTGTTTTTGTTTGGGTCTACCCCGCTGAAGACAAAAAAGATTTAAAGAAGTGGACTAAAGAAGTTTTGAAGGCAATGAAGACTCTCAAGATTGATCTTGATAGCATCGAAGAATTTAGCACCCAAAAAGCTCCAAGCTCAGATGACAGCTACGCAGACATCTTGGCATTTCACAAACAAGACGTGGAGCAAACTCAGGGTTGGCGCATCGTAGAAACTCCATCTAAGCGCTACATTATCAAGACTAATTGTGAAGACAGAAAATCTATCTCTAAAGCAGTGAAGCGTCTCGAGGCTTCACGCGACTTATTCGAGAAAGATTTCCCGCCGTCATCACCAATTGAAAATGTATCTATCGTTCGCATCTGTGCCAGCAAAGAAGAATTCCATCTCTTCAGTGGCACACCAGATGGCGTCGGAGGTTTCTTCCGCCCAGACACCGAAGAATTGGTCTTGTCATTTGGAGAAAATACCATCGGGCTTGACGAAACTCTTGGTGTAATGTCTCACGAAGGCTTTCACCAATACTGCCACTTTTTATTCAATCGTGCTGCTGCACATCGTTGGTTTGACGAAGGTCACGGCGACTACTATGGCGCCTTCGAATTAAAGGGCTCTAGCCTAAAACCAGGATCCGACATGCGTGGTGGTTATGCACGCCTACCGGTAATGGATCGTATGGTTAAGAAAGGCGACGTTGCCGACTTAGCGCAGCACGTGCGTTTCACTCACCCTGAATGGCAAGGCCAAGGGCCAGAAGGGGTTTCCTGTTACGCTCAATCTTTCACACTAATATATTTTTTGCGCGAAGGCACCCGTGGCAGAGTGAGCAGCAAGTATTTCAAAAAAGAATATAAAGAAATTATTCCTAATTACATCGCTAGCCTCTCTGCCGGCTTCACCCAAGCCTACGAAGAGCACGTTGCTGAACAAAAAGAGAAGCTGAAGCTACTCGTCGAATCGGGGGCTGAAGAGGAATTGATCGAAAACCTTAAGGCATCAATAGCCAAGCCTTGGCGCCACCTCGATCCACGCACAGCTTCCGATATTCGGGCCAAAGCGACGGGCGAGTCTTGGGGCAAAATTGACGAAGACCAGTTCGAACAGAACTGGCTAGAGTACGTCAGCAACGAATTGCTTTAATTCGCGTTACGGTCACCCGCTCCTTCGCGATCACTCCAGTGAAGAAGGCGACGGGTGACGAATAAATATATCGGCTTGACGCATGCCATCCAAACTTTCGATAGCCATAGCTTATTGGCCAGTATCTCTAACTCGGCGTCGCTTAAACTTTGCGGCTGATAAGTGCGTTGATGTTTAAGAATGTGCCTGAGGTCTTCGCGGCATCTAGTTTTGTAGAACAAACCGCCACAGCTCGCCAGCTGCATATCAATTAAAGCTGGACGGCCGTCGTCAGTGACTAGTATATTGGGTTCTTTCGCCAAATCGTTATGTGTCACCTTAGCACGATGAATTTGTGTCAACAGTTCTTTCAGTTCGGTGAAAAAAACTACCGACGGCTTCCGATGAATATGCAGCGGTTTCCCGGGGATGTAACTGCGCACAACCCTGCCTTGGGCAGCATGCAGCACCCTCGGCACCTGCTGTTCTGCTACTTGCGCCTGCTGTAGTTTATTTAGCGCCTTCAGTTCGCGACGCGCTAGATAACGCGCTAAATGGCGGACCCACCACCGTGCGCAATTAATGTCACGGCAAATTGCTAGCTGTGAGTTAGTGCCGGAACCGTTAAAATGGATTAGCTCTACACTCCCGAACATATCTTGTTTGAGAATTTTCGGCGACGGATGTAGATCGCTCATCGCTAAATGTTAACAGCCTCATGCACCGTCTTGCGCGAGTTTCTCTACGCTCTTGTAGAGTTAGGCTTGGCGTTGCCACGGCATATTCTTTCATTATTTAGTCGCCGTAGTCGCTTACGCGAATTCTCTAATCTAAAGAAGACTCACGGCCTAGAAGAAGTCACTCTTAGCGAAGTTCCGCAGCAGATTAAGTCAATTTTTATTTCAGTCGGCGACCAATCTGGACAAGCACACGCAGTCAAAATAATAAAACTGCTACGGGAACGGCACCCGCAACTTGAGATTCGAGGCTTTGGTGGCGAAGATATGAGGGAGCTCGGAGTAAAAGTTATTTTGCCATTAGCCGACCTCAACATTATGGGCTTTGTAGATGTGATTGCGCAGCTTCCGCTGTTTTTCAAAGCTATATACCGTTTTGCGCGTGACATCAAATCACAACCACCCGACATGGTACTACTC
>JAPYTC010000192.1 GCA_029941685.1 Planctomycetota bacterium
GTACTACTCATTGATTACCCAGGGTTGAACCGCCACTTGCTGCGTATTGCCAAACGCCATAATGTTAAAGTCGTCGATTACATTGTGCCGCAATTATGGGCATGGGCGCCATGGCGCGTGCACGACTTCAAACGCGCCGACGTCTTACTTAGCATTTTGCCCTTCGAAACTGCTTGGTACACCGCACAAGGCGCAAAGGCACATTTCGTCGGTCATCCTATTGCCGATCAGTTGCCGGCCATTAGCAACAACGTTCAGTCGAATCTTATCGCGCTTTTGCCAGGCAGCCGCAAACGCGAGATACGGAGTAATCTACCTTTGATGCTTATGGCGGCGCAACAGTTACACGCATCAAATCCACAACTGCAGTTTGTATTGCCACATTCGCGACCACAGCTCGCTGAATTGATCAACGACATCATCGCTGACTACGATTTGCAAATAGATGTTAGTTTCGACGACTGGCATCAGCGCCTCAGCAAAGTTCGCGCGGCTTGGGTAGTGTCAGGCACCGCTTCACTAGAAGTAGCAGCAATGGGCATTCCGGCAGTGATTGTTTACCAAATAAAGTCGAGCCTAGGGGCATGGATAGCGAATAACATGCTCAGCGTGCCGTATGTCGGCGGCATCAATCTCATTGCCAACGACAGTCTATTCCCAGAATTGGTCGGAAAGAACATCAGTCCTAGTGACATGTGTGATGCCATCGCCCCCATACTCGATGCCGACAATTACCAGCAACTGCAACAACAACTTAGCGAAATTCGTCAGCGCTATTTGCAGCCCGGAGTTAGCCAGCGCGTGGTTAATTCCATCGAAAACCTCGAACCACAGACGATTACGTCTCGTTAAACATCTATGATCATCCACATCCTCATGGGTCTTGCTCTTTGCCAGCAACCTTCTGAAAAAGAACTCTTCGATGGCTACCTTAATGCGGTGCGTCCGGCGCAGATGGCCGATGGTTCTTTTGGCAACGACTTGGTCATTACCGCCGACATCCTAACCGGCATGGCTTTGTCGCCGCGCGCCTACCGTGTTGACGACGGCCCGTTTATGCGTGATGCTGTCAATTACCTGCTCAAGCATCAAGACGACAACCCTTCATGGGAAGTCGATCGAAGAATTGGAGTCGCCCTAGTTCACGTGCACCGCGACATGTATACGACTACTGCCAACAAGTTAGCAAAACGTAACTCGAAATCGCTTGCCGACTTCCGTTCTACGGCAGCAGTAATTGACGACTTGCGAGTTAATAATTTATCTCCGCAAGCTGACTTAGGAAAGATTGCCCGTGGCTTGGCGAACAGTGCCATTTTGCGCACTTACTCAAATAAAAACGAAAGTGCCAATGCCGACAAACTTAGCTCACAGCAGCAAGCCGCTCTCGATTACGAAAGAGGTGTCGACTACCTGCTCAGCAGTCGTGGCGAATCAGGGTTTTGGGAAATCTTCGGCCGACCCGAACCCGGAATTACCGCCCTCGCCGCACGCGCACTTTTAGGCAGCGAGCGAGCTGAAGTGCGTCAACAAGCGATGCCGATTCTTGATTGGATTATTAGTCTCCAGCACGAAGACGGATCGATTCATGGTGGCCGCGTAATGGTTTACACCACCTCAGTCGCTATCGGTGCCTTACTGGATGGTAAGCGCAGCGACGACTTAGCTGTAATCAACAAAGCCGTGGCCTTTTTACGAGCAGTGCAAACTGACGAAGGCGAGGGCTACACCACCGACGATAAGTTTTATGGTGGCATTGGTTATGGCGGCGACTTGCGACCTGATTTGTCTAACTTGCAATACGCCCTTCAGGCACTCAACGAAGCCGGAGTTGACGAAAAGGACGTCGCCTTCCAGCGCGCTATCTACTTTATCAATCGCAGCCAAAATCACTCCGAGTCTAATAGTGAAACCTATTACGACCAAGGTGGCGACAAGCCGGCGCGTGCTGGCAACGACGGTGGTGCGGCTTATTACCCTGGCAACTCGCCTGCCGGATACGATGCACAAGCTGATGGTTCTTTGGTTGCGCGCAGTTATGGTTCGATGACTTACGCCCTACTCAAGTGTTACACTTTTGCAGGTGTCAAGCAAGACGACGCGCGAGTGCAAGCGGCAATTAGCTGGATCAGCGATCACTACACGCTAGAAATAAACCCTGGATTTGACCCGCTTATTGATCCACGTGGTGGTTTCCAAGGTTTGTACTACTATTACCAAACCTTAGCCCAAGCGCTCAATGGTTTGCAACTCGACACCATTACCGATGTCGCCGGCGTCAAACATCAATGGAGTGACGAGTTGGCAGACAAACTACATGACGTGCAGCTCGAGAACGGCTCGTGGGTCAACACCGATGCCGAGCGTTGGTGGGAAGGAAACCCTGACCTGTGCACCGGTTATGCTTTGGGTGCACTCAAAGAACTACGCTAACAAATTTACAATGGTTATTCACACTGAGCTGCGCAACGTATTTTGTTTAGGAAAAAACTTTGCGGCACATGCACGTGAGTTAAATTCGCAGCCGCCGTCCACGCCGTTGTGGTTTAATAAATTACCTAGCATTTTCATTGGCGACGGCGAGACGATTGAAATACCTAACTGGCTTACTAGCCGAGTCGACTGTGAGGCAGAAGTTGCGATACGAATCGACACCGAACTGCATAATGCTAGCCCTAAACAATGTGAAGCAGCAATTGCAAATTACACCTGCGCTAACGACATCACGGCGCGTGGCATTCAAAGTGACGATCGTCAAGCTGGTTTACCGTGGCTACGCTCAAAGAATATCCAAAGCTTTGGTGCCATTGGTAGTCATTGGGCTGATTACCCAGGGCACGTTGCATTCGCCGAACTCGAAATTATTGGCTCACTGAATGATGAAGTGGTGCAGCAGGCGAAGCTTGGCGAAATGATTTTCGACGCCGCTGAGGCTCTATGCGAAATTAGTCGCTGGCACCGTTTAGTGTGTGGCGATGTGCTGTTACTCGGGACACCTCAGGGTGTAAGCCCCATTAAGCACGGTGACCAGTTGAAAGTTTGCTGCGGTACAGTCGAGCTGCGCAACTCTGTACGCCAGGCATAAAAAAAAGCCGACCAATAACCTCTTGCGAGGGCTCCCTATTGGTCGGCTACAGAAAATCAGGTTCATTACTATTTCGGAGTAATGCCCGACAATCTTTAGAAAAAATTAAAAAATATTTTCTGAACGCTCGATATCGGCT
>JAPYTC010000193.1 GCA_029941685.1 Planctomycetota bacterium
TTGTCGGCATTGAAGGGCATCAACGTCGAATTAGCCGTTGACATTCAAGCGTACTTGCGCCGCGAATTGGGGACTAGTTAAGACCTTGGGTGATGCATTTTGTGCAAGCTTTGCAATTCTTCGACTGCGACGTGAGTGTAATGTTCGGTAGTTCTTAAATCGGCGTGGCCAAGGAATTCTTGGACACTGCGTAAGTCGCCACCACCCAGCAGTAAATGGGTAGCGCACGAGTGGCGTAAAATATGTGGATGCATATTCTGCTCTAAGCCAATTTGTATAGCGTATTTTTTTACAGCACGATAAGCAAAGTGTCGATCAAGTGCGCGCGCATTTTTGCTTAACAGGAGATTGCTTTCTGGCGCCAAATATTTTTTGTCACGCACTGCAATCCATGCACTGACACGTTGCGCTGCAATTCCGCCAAGCGGCACTAAGCGCTCTTTGCTGCCTTTTCCGCAAACGCGCATAATGCCAGGTCGTCCATCGGTTGCCAAATTTAGATTGATGTCACCAACCTTCAAGTTGATGGCTTCGCTAACTCTTAAGCCACCACCGTAAAGCAACGCAAGTAGGGCGCGGTCGCGGGCACCAATCCAAGAATCTGCGTCGGGTGCGGTCAGTAAGGCCATCGCTTCATCCGGACTTAACACCTGTGGCAGCCTCTTCCACAGGTGAATTTTGCCAATTGTACGCAACGGATCACGTCCTGAAAAGCCGTGTTCGGCGCGCTGCCACTTGAGAAAACCTCTTAATGTCGAAATAAGTCGTACTTGAGATGCAGGCGCTAAGCCGTTAAGGCGACTGTCGGTCAAGAGTTCGACAATCAAGTCGGTGGTGATATTTTTCCAGTCAGAACACCCTTTTTCTGCTAAAAATAGGCCGCAACGCATCAAATCTCGTTTGTAAGCATTGATGCTGTTTTGGGCCAAGCCTGCCTCAGCAGCTAAACCGGCTAAATAATCAGCCATTATTGCTGAAAGGCTGGCAGGTAGTGTTTGACGTGGCATAGGGTTTTATTAGAATCTGCTTCCCGCAGTACTCCCGGAGTACCTAACAGGATACAGAAATGAATAAGCTAACTAAACCCCAACAGAAGCAGTTTCGCCCAATCTTGCTGGCTTACTTAAAGCAGTTAGGTGCGAAGCTCGAACACCTTGAAGAGGCAGCGTTGTTAATTGACGACGATGCTGGTCCCGACGATGGCGACGAATTCGGTTCAGAAGGGCAATCGCGTGAATTGCAATTAGGCCTAATCGAAAATGAAAATCAGATTGTGGAGGAGTGCTACCGTGCTCTCGAACGCATTCGCGACAGCGTCTTTGGTAATTGCACAGCTTGTCTGGATAGGATTCCTGAACGTCGTCTTGAAGTGCGTCCATACTCCGAATTTTGTGTCGGCTGTAAAGAAAAAATAGAAAAAGGCGAACTCGACCCCAATTAGTGTTCATGACGTCTACTCGCCTATTGTTTAAGCCATGGTTGTTGTTTGGGGTTGTATTCCTTATTGTCATCGACTTGTGGTCAAAAGCATGGGCATTCGATAGTGTTGGTTTGTTTATGCCAGCAGAACCGATTTTTGGAGAATGGCTCAGTATTTACTGCATTACGAATGCTGGTGGTATTTGGGGCGTAGGTGGCGACGGAGGATTTACTGTGGCGCTTACGTTAATCCGAATCATTGCAGTAGCCTTTTTGATTATTTTCATCGAAAGGCAACACGCGCAAAACACGATTGGTCTTGCCACTTTAGGGCTATTGCTCGCAGGCGCCATCGGTAATCTTTATGACAACCTTTCAGTAGTTATGCCTTGGGCCGGCAATGGCGAAGTGCGCGATTTCATTATGTTTAAAGTGCCTGCTCCAGGCTTCATTCCTGATAGCATCTGGATCTTCGACCCATTCCCAATTTTTAATATTGCCGATGCTTGTATATCAATCGGTTTTGTGTTGTTGTTAACCGGAGTTGCCAAACTAGGCGACAGTTTCCAGCCTCCGCAACAGTAAACTATTGCATGCTTTCTACCAAGATAGCCTCGCTTGATTTTGCCACACCGTTGATGACGGGGTCAGGTACTTTTGGTCATGACCCGGCTGCATTGCGCTTTCTCAATCCAGCGGATTTGGGCGCCTTGGTTTTGAAAACGGTCACCCCCGAACCACGCCACGGTAACCCTGTACCACGCATGGCCGAATTCGAAGGGGGTATTGTCAATGCAATCGGTCTCGAGAATAAGGGCTTAGCTTATTGGCAAGACACCGTAGCGCCAACTCTCGAAGGCTTACCAGTACCCGTTGTCGCTAATGCTGGCGGACACTGTGCCGATGATTTTGTTGAGGTCGTCAAAGCTTTTCAAGATATGAATGGTGTAGCTGCAATAGAGCTAAACCTGTCATGCCCAAATGTGCAAGGTGGTATCCTATATTCAACTGACTCGATAGGCTTGGCTAAAGTCGTCACTGCTTGTCGCGAGGTAAGTGACAAGCCCATGTTCGTTAAATTGTCACCTAATGTTACCGACATTCGGCCACTAGCTAAAGCAGCTGCAGATTCTGGCGCCGACGCCTTAACGGTCTGCAATACTTTGATAGGCATGTTGGTTGATTGGCGTTTGCGACAACCCGTGCTGGCTAACGGCATCGGTGGGATGTCAGGCCCAGCGGTTAAGCCGGTGGCGATGCATATGGTCTCGCAGTGTGCAGCAGCTGTTGATATTCCAATTATTGCGTCTGGCGGAGCTGCATGTGCTGACGACGTCCTCGAATTTGTTGTGGCCGGAGCGACAGCGGTGCAAATAGGCACAGCAGCTTTTCTTAACCCAGCAGTGATCTCACAGATAGCCAGCGATTTACGGAGTATCCTGGCGCAAGAAAACTTAACACTTGCCGACCTCCGCGGCTCCTTAAAATTGTAATGGTTGATTTAGAAGCAATTACCGATTCTCTGAAAGGTTTAGGCGAAGGTTTTGGCCGAGCATTAAACATTGTTTTCGGTTCTCAAAACGCGCGTGTCGTTAAACGCATGCGGCCTTTGATCGACGAGATTAATTCTTATGAAACGTGGGCTGAATCGCTTAGTGACGATGAGATACGTCAGCAAACCGTTACCTGGAAAAAGGAGGTCGCTGAAGGACGCACGCTAGACGATCTTTTGCCGGAGGCGTTCGCCATGGTGCGAGTTGCCGCACAGCGCACACTAGGTATGCGC
>JAPYTC010000194.1 GCA_029941685.1 Planctomycetota bacterium
ATGTTACGGCCGTTCAATGATGAAGCCATTGATGTTGAAGGTGTTAAACGACGAGCTCGCTGATTTGACATCCGAACAAAAAGCTATTTCGGTCGCTAGTCACAACGGCGATGCGCAACACGTTTCGGCAGCGCAGTCATTGCTCGACGAAAACGAATGGGGGTATATGCAAACTCCGCTCGATGTGCCACTAGTGCAATTCGGACGCCAGGTGCGTCGTCCGCGACGTTGGTTTCATTGCTGCTCTGGTGAGCACGCGGCAATTCTTCAAGGCTGTAAACGCAAGGGCTGGGAGTTATCCGGCTATATGTTGCCTGGACATCCGTTTTTTAAAGATTATTTACGGCAGGTGCGCCGTCGTTTGGGTGACGATTGGTCACCACTGCGTATCGCGCGAGATGGCTGCGGTTTACCCACATTGTCAAACACTGTAAACGAATTGGCTGTGCTTTATGCGGGGTTGGCAGCGGGCCGCAACGACGACTGGATTTGGCAGGCTATGGTCGATAACCCCGACTTGGTTGGTGGATTCAACCGACTCGACTCTACCGCTATAAAAGCGTGCGGTGGAAAAGTATTGTGCAAAGAAGGAGCCGACGGATTGGTTGGTTTGTCGATCGAGCACCCCGATTATCCGCAAGGTTTAGGTGTCGTAATTAAAATTGCCCATGGCTGGAATTCACAGGCTTCGTGGTACGTTGCGCGCGGCATCCTTGGTAGCCTGGGCTTTGAATTACGTAACCCGTACTCGCTACACCGCCAAAAAGCATTTTTGGTGCCTGGCATCGTGCCAGAATCACGTTTGTCGCAATTAGAAAAAGTGCTAACCTGGGACGAGTGGGATCCTGACAAAGATCGCTACGAATACGATTACACAGATTACTGTCATGACGATTGAACACATTCATAATTGGATAAACGGCGAGGCCTGTGAAGCCGCCGACCGCTCATGGATTGAAAACATCAATCCAGCTACTGGCGAAGTAGTGAACTTGCTGCCGCGCTCGAATGAGGAAGATGCCTTCGATGCGGTTGCTGCTGCGCACGACTGTTATTTGGCAGGCGGGCAGGGTAATGCCGGTGCTGGTGGGCTGAATGCTGCGCAGCGCTGTGACTTGCTGATGGCGGTTGCAGATGCAATGACCGAGCGGGTCGAAGAAATTGCTGCTGCAGAATCTCATGACAGTGGTAAACCTTATTTGAATGCTCTAAAGGGTGATGTGCCACGCTCGATTGATAACTTGCGTTTTTTCGCTAAGGCAGCTGTTGCCCAAACGACTCCAGCAGTTTCTGCTGGTAATTCGATTAACTACGTTTTGCGCCAGCCGTTAGGTGCGGTGTCATTGATTACTCCCTGGAATTTTCCACTGCATTTGCTGACATGGAAACTTGGCCCAGCATTGGCCATGGGTAACTCGGTGATTGCCAAGCCGTCTGAACTCACTCCCACTACGGCATCCATCTTGGGACAATTGTTCGTCGAGGTCGGTGCACCAGAAGGGTTGTTTAATGTAGTCCATGGCTATGGCCACGAGATTGGCGATGCCTTGGTGCGCCATCCGCATGTTAAAGCGGTTTCGTTTACGGGCGGTACTGAAACCGGAAAAATAATTGCTACTACTGCAGCACCTTTGTTGAAAAAAACAAGTTTCGAACTTGGTGGTAAAAACCCAAGTATTGTTTTTGCAGATTGCGATTTGGCTCAGACCATAGCGACGGTTGCGCGTGCTGCCTTCTTTAATGCTGGCCAAGTTTGTTTGTGTGGCTCCCGCGTGCTTGTTGCCTCAGAAATTTACGATGATTTCGTAGATGCTTTAGCTGAGCAAGCTATTTTGTATCGAGATCAAATCGGACCACTCGTGTCACGTGAGCATCGCGAGAAAGTCATTTCATACGTCGAGCTGGCCAAGCAAGAGGGCGGCGAAATTATTGCCGGGGGCGATACTTATGGCGACGAGAATGGCGCGTTTTTCGAGCCTACTGTAATTATAGGTTTAGATCACGGTTGCCGTACAGTACAAGAAGAGATATTCGGCCCGGTGCTCACTGTTCATCCATTCGATGGTGACGAGCATGCGTTAGAGTTAGCGAATGACACCGATTTTGGTTTAGCGTCTTCTGTGTTCACCAGTAACTTACAACGCGCTCATCATTTCGCCGAGCACATTCAGTCCGGAATGGTATGGGTTAATGATTGGAATTTACGTGATTTGCGTGTGCCATTCGGTGGTATGAAGCAATCAGGAGTCGGTCGCGAAGGTGGCGAATACTCGATGAGTTTTTTCAGTCAAGACCGCAATGTTTGCGTGAGGTACAACTATGACTAAAGGAACAATAGTTGCCGGTTGCATTGCGCCACATCCACCTCATTTGGTGTATGCCGCCAATCCGCCGCAGAATGAACCTCGCTCGAGTGGGGCAGGTGCGTGGCAAGATTTACATGACGGTTATGCAAAATTGCAGGAGTCACTAGACGCCAAAGATTTTGATGTATTAATCGTGCATACGCCACACTGGAAGACCCGCGTGGGTCATCATTTGTTGGGGGTACCCGATTTTTCTGGCCTGTCTGTCGATCCGATTTTCCCGAATTTATTTCGCTTTAGCTTCGACTTGAAGGTTGATGTCGAGCTGTCAGAAAACATTTGTGCCGCTGCCCAGCAGCGTGGTCTCGAAATGAAGATGATGCGTAACCCTGACTTCAGAGTAGATTATGGCACGATTACTTCCTGCCATCTTGCCCACCCGCAATGGGACAAGCCCATTGTTTGCATCTCGTCTGGTCGTACTTATTTCGACTACTCGAATGAAGCCGGTGATTTAGAAATGCTAGCACTCGGCGAGGCCACGCGTGAAGCCGTCGAAAAGTCTGGCAAGCGTGCGTTGTTATTGGCTTCGACTTCGTTGTCGCACCGACACTTTACTTCTGAGCCAGAAGACCCAGAAGATCCGCAATACGAGCATATCTATAATGATAATCAAGCTGCTTGGGATACTCATATTCTTGATTTGATGCGCGACGGTAAGTGTCAGCAGATTCTAGACGAGATGCCAGACTTCATCGAGCAGTCAATGTCCGAATGCAAAGACGGAGGTTTGACTTGGTTGCTAGGTGCACTTCAGGTGCCCGATTATCCTGCCGAAGTTTACGCTTATGGCACCGTAATCGGTACCGGAA
>JAPYTC010000195.1 GCA_029941685.1 Planctomycetota bacterium
ATGGAAGCGAGGAGGTCGTCGGAAATCCCTGGGTAAGCCATTTTTGTAACGCCGGTGGCAGGGCAGGCAGGACTCGAACCCGCAGCATGCTGATTTGGAATCAGCCGCTCTACCATTGGAGCTACTGCCCTGACGCTGCGATAAGATACCCATATCCGCCAACTAACTCAACCCTAATGGCAAAAAAAGGAAAGCACAAGAACAACCCATCGATGATTGACAATCGTCGCGCGCGGCGCAATTACGAGATTATTGATTCTCTCGAGGTGGGCATCTCATTGCTCGGAACCGAGGTGAAAGCTCTACGTGAAGGACGGGTTAGCTTAGACGAGGCCTACGTCCATATTGTGGGTAAGGGGTTGGTTCTTGAGCAATCGCACTTTGGCGAGTACAGCAATGCGAACGTTAATAACCATAAACCTATCCGTCCACGCGCGCTGTTGGCGCACAAAAAAGAGGTGCTTAAGCTAGGGCTAGAAGTTAAGCAAAAAGGGTTAACGTTGGTGCCCATGAAAATGTATTTCAAGGGCCGCTGGGCTAAAGTTGAGATTGCCCTAGCACGTGGACGTAGCGATTACGATAAACGTCAGGTTATTAAAAAACGTGATGCTGACCGCGACATAAAGCGGTTTATGAAGTAGAATATAGCTACAACAATGAATGGGGGCGATCGGTTTCGACTGGAACGTCATTAGTCTGAGTTGCGTGTCGAGGTTGAAATGAGGTCCTCGTAAAAATCATTTCAAGGCTTTAACTGCCGATAATAACTACAAACTCGCAGCCTAGTGCTGTGTCACCTTGAAGAATCCTGCTCGTTGATTCTCTTGGTGCTTGATGACGAGCTAGCGACCAGACCCTGGCCCAGGGAAAGGAAGCGAAATTTAATGGGCTGGTTGTCGTAAAGCTTTGTCAGCTGTGCATTGCGCCAATGAGATTTAACAGCCGAATACACACGTAGATGCTTTTGCTTAGGCCTCTTAGGACGCGGGTTCGATTCCCGCCGCCTCCACCATTTTGTTGCTTCTTGGGATAGAAGATGGGGCCTCATTTGACTACGATGTCGTTGATGTTAAACATCAGCCGCCGTCTGCATTTGTCGCTGCTCTCCATTTTGCTTTTTGCAACCGCTTGCCAAGTCAAGCCCGCGAATAGTATCCATGATTTGGCTGCGATACACGATAAAGTTACTTGGCAGCCTGTTGCCAATCCCGAAATTGAAGAGCTTTATCAAGTTTCAGACCACCGCGCCCTCGAAGAAGTGATTTTGGTGAACATGGGTGCTGTCGCGCCAAGCCAATTTAGTCACGCCTTTGAGTTGAGCTCATGGATGTTAGTGATGTTGATGCACGACGATAATCCGGTCGCACGCCGCAAGTCCGTTGCGCTTCTCGGTAATTTAGCTGCAGGCTGGATAGCCAATCATGGTGCTACTCTTTCGTCAGCCGGTGATGCAGATATCGAGCAAGGATTATTGCAGCTACGAGAAGCTAATGATGGTCCGTCATTAGAGTCGGCTGCTCAAGCCCTTTTAAATTCGCCGGCGCCCGATGTTTACACCGCGATTCGCATCCTTTCTGCATACGGGCGGATCATTCATAATGTGCCTATTTCAGCAAGGCGCCATCCCATCATCACGTCCTTAGCTTTGCGCTTGGTGTTGACTGGCCTGTACGCTGCAATGCTTGATGCCGACGAAGAGGTGTCGTCTAGTGCCCAGACTACTGTGAACCTCCTAGAGAGCCACGCTAAGTGAAGCCAATCATCTTGACCTTACTCAAGGCCTCCATTGCCGGAGTGCTGATTTACTTCATACTACAACAGGTCAATTTTTCTGAGATCAAAGAAATTATCGCCGGTGCCGACCTTGCTATGTTGACTAAAGGAATGGGCTGTTGGCTGGTGTTGTGCTTACTCGGCGCCTTGCGCTGGCAGTGGTTAGCGCATGCTGCACAGGTTCCTCTTTCATACTCGCGCAGCCTCAAACTGGCATTCATCGGTTTCTTTTTTAACAACGTAATGTTTGGCTCGACTGGCGGCGATGTGATGCGTGCCTACTTAGTCACTCAAAACATGACCGAGAATCGCTGGCGTGCCGTTCTTTCGGTTATCGTCGACAGAGTGATTGGCTTGTTCGCGTTGCTCAGCATTGCGACGGTTGTATTACTGTCTTTCGAATCGACTTCCCCCGACCAATTTATGGCTATCCCCGGGCTATACACCATGCGCCGTTTAGTCGTGTTGTTTGTCATTGTATTCGTGTGCTGCGTTGCGCTTTACATGTCAGCCCGCGCTCGACGAGTGCTACGTATAAGAGAACTGCTAAGTTGGCTCCCGGGGCAGGGAGTGATTAGCAAAATACACCAGTCGCTTTCGCTGTACCGCACCCAATATCCAGCGGCAATCAAGGCGTACTTGATTTCGATTCCTTTACAGATCGCCGGAATCTCAGCTTTTTTCTTTATTGCCGAAGCTGTCGGCTCTAGCTTAGCTTTGCGCGATCAGGCTATCATCTTCCCACTTGTGCAAACGGCCACTGCCGTACCTATTGCGCCAGCAGGCTGGGGTATAGGCGAACAACTTTATGGTTGGTTTTTCGTGCGTTTTGGTGATACTCTCGCCATCGGCGTAGCAGCTTCGGTGCTGTTTCGCCTCATTACTCAAATCGGATTCGGGCTAATCGGCGGACTAGTCTGGATTGCGTCGCCTGACCGCCGTCATAAATAAGCAATGAGTTTAACAGTTTTCGGATCTGTCGGCCGAGACGACATCACTACACCTGCCGGCTCTGTAGAAGGGGTAGTAGGTGGTTCGGCCGTTTACTTTTCATTAGCAGCATCGCTGTTTACCAAAGTTCGTCTTGCAGCTAATGTTGGCAACGACTTCCCTGAAGAAGCCTGGGACGTCCTGCGCCAACGCGGCACGGACTTCTCTGGGTTGCAAGTTTTTGAAGATCAAAAGACTTTTCATTGGGCGGGTAGTTACAGCCCTGACATGAGCGAAGCCGAAACTTTAGTCACTGACCTCAATGTATTGACCGAGCCGCCATTGGTGCCGTCCTCTTATACGGACAGCGAGTTTTTGTTTCTAGCGAACATGGCTCCTGAAACTCAATTAGAAATTCTCAAGAGCTTCCCGGATTCAACCGTGTTTGCCGACACAATGAATTTGTGGATTG
>JAPYTC010000196.1 GCA_029941685.1 Planctomycetota bacterium
TTTTCTTCATTGCGTCGAAACCTTCTACGAATTCGACCATAATTTTGAAGACCATCCAAGTTTCGCCACTGTCATTTGACAGTTCTTCTAGTAGTTTATTGTAGTTATTTGATTTTTTCATGAAGGGTAGGATAATCTATAGTATTGATAGTTGCAAGCACCATGCCAGCCAAACCTACTGTTTTCCTCGATCGTGACGGCACCATCCTCAAAGAGGTGTCTTACTTGTCCGATACTTCGCGCACCGAATTATTACCCGGTGTTGCGCAGGCTTTAGCTGCATTCCAGCAATACGGCATACAATTGATTGTAGTGTCAAACCAATCCGGCATTGCACGTGGTTTGCTAGACGAAGGCGATCTTGTCAATATCCAAAACGAAATCGACCATCTCCTAAAGCCTTATGGCGTGCGGATTGATGGTTACTATCATTGTCCCCATCATCCCGAAGTCGGAGTCGCACCTGAGCGTCGTCGTTGTCAATGCCGCAAACCGCATGGTGGCATGCTTGATGTTGCCGCCCAAGACTTCGAAATTGACTGGCAACACAGTGTCGGGGTTGGTGACGACGTTCGCGATTTGCAGGCCTTTGCCGCAAAAGACATGCCATCGGTATTAGTTGGCACCGGAAAAGGTCGCGCGATGCGTCAAAAATTAGCCGAAATGGGCAAAGAGCCCGATTTGTATTGTGCTCATCTCGCAGAAGCTATTCCATGGGTGATTCGCCACTGCGCCTCACAGTAATTGCTAATCTATCGGCACTTATAGTCTTACTAAGAAGTTGCTAAGATTATGACGTGGTAAATAGCTTAGTCGCAACAAGCAACATCGTGTTGTACGCTCCAGAATTAGACTCGGGGCTGCGGCACGCTATAGAATCGCTGTGCCCCGAAGCCAATATTCGCTGCACCAATTTTGCGCTTGACGATTGGCTCAAGCATGTCGGCACCGGTGGTGATGTCGACGGCGTCATTCTAGACACCGACGCTATGGGGCTTGGTGATTTAAAAACCGTCGGCGCTACACTAAAGCTGCAACCACAAACTTGGTGCTTGTTACTCGTTGGTGATCGCGGTATTGCTGGTTTCGAAAGCCTTCTCGAGTGCAGTAATGCATCGATGCTGCCCAAGCCATGGACTCCACAGGGACTGCGAACTTGCTTAATGATGTTCTCTCAGCCCCATGCTATAGCCACTTCTGCCGACGACAGCGATAAGTTCCTCAGTGGTTTAGTCGAGTCCCTCCGCGACCCAATGACTTGTATCTCAGGAGTCTTACAAATGTCACGCATGAACTCTCCCGAGTCTAGTGACGTCATTGACCCAGCGATGCAAGCCGCGCTCCTCATCAACGAGCAGCTTGAATACATCGAACTCGCCTCCTCTGCTGTAACCGCACACTACGCAGAGTTTGACATACACAATTGCGCTATCGGTGTGCAAAAAGATTTAGCGAAGATTGGCCATCAAATAGAAATAGATGTCGCCACTGGTAGTATTGTTTACTCCGAACCTCGCTGCGCGCGCGCTGCACTAAAAGCCTGCTTCTTACTGCTGCATCGCTTTGGCCTAAACAGCAAGCTAGTTTTAGTCGGTCATAAGCACGAAAATGGCGCAAGCCTAATCTGGCAACAACAAGAAAGTGCTGATCTCGCGGCTGACACTCTTGAGCCCCCGCCCTACCTCGAAGATTTAATTTGTCGCTTGGCGAAAAAGTCTCAAGCCGAACCGGTCTTTGAAAAACTCAAAGAGATTGTGCCTAATCGAGTCGGTTTACGTTTTAATAGCTAACATTGCCAACCCAGCCTAGATAAAGGCTAAGGTGATAAAAGAATAGCAATTGGTAAAACACTAGTGCTGCAAAAACACCGATACGAGCATTTTTAAAGTCGTTGAGTACGCAGAAAATAACTGCTCCTAAGCCAACACCGAAAGCTTTGATGCCGATGAATGACCACATCCCGATGTCTAGCAAGCCGGCCGCAATAGGGTTCGCCTCTTCCCCACCACGCTGAATATAAATCAGAGTGAAGTGCGCGTCTAAGATGTTGAGCAGCAAAAAACTAGTAAGCACCACCCATGCCCAAGTTGGGTAGCGATCATAGTATGAGCTACCAGATTGTCCGCCAATTCCGCGTCTTCCTCCGAAAAAGGAATAGCGTGAGATGACTGGTGTCGGGCGATTGCGACGGTCGGGACCTGTATATTCAGCCATTAATCGGTACTTGAGATATTAAGCATTGTTGTAAACGTTAACACAGAAATTGTTAAATCAAGGAACAATGATTGGTTTTGAATGTAGTACAAATCGTAGTCTACATTGTCGTGAATTGGCGCCTTGCGCTTGTCTGACACTTGCCACAAGCCTGTAATACCGGGACGTATTAATAGTCTTTGGATTTGCAAGTCGTTATATCTTTCTACGATAAAGGGCATCTCTGGGCGCGGTCCGACCAAAGCCATCTCGCCCCGCAAAACATTAATGAACTGCGGCAGCTCATCGAGCGATGTTTTGCGCAATAACCTTCCGACCTTGGTCACGCGATTGTCACTATCAGCTTGAGGGGTAACTTCATCGCCACACTTATCGACATACATCGTGCGCAATTTGATCATTCTAAAAGTAGAATTACGCACCCCCATACGAAATTGTGTAAAGAAAATTGGCCCGCGTGATTCTATGCGAATAGCCAAAGCTATTATTGGCAACAAGACAATGCATGCCATTACACCGAGCAGTGCAATAGCAAGGTCAACGGAACGCTTGACAAAAGAATAAACCGGTCTGGAGCTGGCCTTAACTGGCGAAATGAGCGGCATATTGTCAATACTTTCGACATTAAAGGGCTGCGATAGAAAGTGTGCAAGTCGCGGCAACACTTGATAAGAAATCTGATAGCGTTCGAGAACCCGACAGATTTGCTCGAGTTCGTCTTCTGAAACCAATGGGCAAGCGACAACCAAGCGCTGGATATTATTGGCGCGAGTCGTAGTAAGCAACTTCTCGAATGGCCCAAGTATCTGATCTTGACGAACTGCTGCCACAGATTCTTTTTCGCTTTCATGCGAAATAAAACCACGCAGTTGATACC
>JAPYTC010000197.1 GCA_029941685.1 Planctomycetota bacterium
ACCTTGGCAACAGGTCGCCGATACCTATCGTCAGCATTTGGCTAACAATTTGTTGTACCGCAGCGTTTATGTAGCCGATGCACGGCAGATGCGGCAACTGACCGTAGCTGTTCTCGGAAACAGCCAGTTAGCCGTGGTCGAAGGTTGGCATGATGAATTGCAGCTCGGCCGCCATCCAGAGGGCTTGGGTGCTGAAACAGTGACCATGCCCGAGTGGCGCACGGACGTATACGTGCCAGGCTCTATCGTCGGCCCATTTCGCTTACTCAACGGTCTATGGATGATTGGGCGGGTCACTGACGTCGCGCCGTCCGCGGGAAGGCTCGAATGGAGCGAAACTCAGCAGTTGGCGACAAAATTTGATATTTCACCTTTCGTCGCCGAAGTATGGATACATGAAATGGCTAGCCGTTATAATATTGACGAGTAATACATTGACTGAAACCAGCGAAACCACCCCCGAACCAAGCGACTCAGCTATCTCTGACGATAAGTTGCGTTTGCTTTTTGCACTCTTATTCTCGGCTCCAGACCTCGTGTCTCTTGACCGTATACGCCAGGTTTTATACCCTGACGGCGATGACAGTCAAAGTCCGCGTCAGCATCTTGAGGCTCTCGAAGAGTGGCTAGTCGTTAAAGAATTGCCACTGAGTCTTCACCAAGTAGGGAGTGGCTACCGTTTGTTAACCAGCGAAGATTTCGCCGAAGTGCTGGTTGCATCGCGAAAATCAAGCGATAAGCAAAAACTAGGTCCTGCTACTCTCGAAGTTTTGTCTTTGGTCGCGTACCGCCAGCCGGTATTAAAGGCTGACATTGACTCGATTCGTGGGGTAAAATCAGGCTCACACCTGCGTCAGCTACTCGATTTGCGCTTGGTGCGTATCTTGGGTCGCGCCGAATTACCCGGACGACCTTTCTTGTATGGCACCACTCGCGAGTTCCTTGACAAGTTTGGCCTGCGTGATCTCAAAGAACTACCCGAATCCTCACGTTTGGCCGCACCTGCTGAAAGCGGTGTGAAGATTGAGGCAGAGGTGGCAGAAACACCTCCGCAAGACTAGAATCTTGCGCCCACGACCTCACAACCTGACGGTCGTGAATAACACTAGATAACCCATGCGTTCCGACGAAAATAACCTAACAACTGAAGCAGAAAAGATGTCATCCATTAAGCGGTGGTCGCTGATTGGTATTGCCGTGTTCTGTTTGCTAATTTTTACTGTAACCGGTCCAATGACCGATGTCCTCACTAAGGCCTTCTCCTCCGGACCTCCAGTCGAGGCCACCGTCGAGATGCCAAGTGGTACTGTTGACATTACCCTCGACGATTATCGTATTGCGGCAAGTCAAAAGAAGTGGTCTGAGCAGACACTCGGGCGCCGTCTATACAATGACGACAGTACAGAATCTGTTTTGGCTTATGCTACTTTGATTAAGCTGGCTAACGAGATGAAAATCCAAATCGCCGATGCACAACTCCAAGAGTTGCTGGCGGGCTTTGCTTCACAAGGTAGAGATGCTTACCGCAATTTCTATCGCAGCCAGGGTTTTGCCTCTGCATTGCAATTCGAAAGCCAAGTACGTCAATCGTTGCGTGTAAGCGCTGTTGTCGAGTTGCTGTCAACATCTGCTGTGCCCGCCGAACAAGACGTCCTCGATGTGTGGGCAGAGACCTATCAAGAAATGAGCGTGCAGTATGCCGTGTTGCACTCCAGCAACTTCGTTGATGCCGCTGCTGCGCTTGAAGTAAGCGACGAAGATCTAAACAATTTCTTCGAGAATGATTTGTCATCTTTCCAAAAAACCGGACTTGAAGTCGAGCAAGCTGTAGCTTTCGAAGTTGTTCTGCTCGATTTGGGCGCAATGCAAAGTGACGCGGTCGGCTCTTGGTTTAGTCCAGACGAGCCGTCAGCCGAAGCACTAGATGGTTTTTACGCTAGCAACAAATACTTGTTGTACGTGCGCGAAAAGGTGGGCGACGATCTTGACCCAATCCTCAGTCGCGACGAACTCGGTGACCGCGTTAAAAACGATTACTTGATGCACCAAGCTGTAACTGAAATGTCTTTTGATCTACCAGAAGCCGAAGATGTCCAAGCTTTCGCTGCCGCAAAGGGGGCGACTCTAATTCAGCAAAGCGAGATGATTGAACTGTCTGCGCTAGGCGATGTCGAGCGTGTCGGTGGTGTTCAACTTCGTCGTTTGTTCCAGGCCGAAGAAAATATTTGGATGCCGTCTCCTGTGCAAATGGAAGGCCAAGTGTTCTTAATGCGTCCAACTGCCAAGCGTGACCGTCAGATGCCCGAATTGTCTACGATTCGCGACGATGTCGTCGAGCTATGGCGCGTTGCTCAACAACAACGCTTAGCCACAGAAGCTGCTGACAAGTTTGTTGCAGATTTGCCACGTGGTGACGAGTACGTCGAGGGCGATGCAGTAAGTGTTTCTGCCGAAGTTTTCGCTAATGCTGCGGCTAGTGCTGGCTTGGCCGTTGAACAGATGGATTGGATTTCACGCACTTCACGTCGTGCTACCGACCCATTCTGGCCGATTGATGCCACGGTGTTGCGCAGCTTGCGCACTAGAATAGGTGCTCAGTTAGACGACTTGGTCGATGGCCAAATCGTTGGTCCACAAGATTTCTCCGATAACGGTATCGCAGTTGCTCATCTAATCGGGCGCCGTGCCGCAGATAGTGATTCAATGTGGCCTGCCGAATACGAACGCGCCAAACTGTTCGCTACTCAAAACGCCTACAATTCCTTCCAGTCCGACGAGATTTCTTACGAAGGCTTGGCGCGCACCTATAACTTGACGAAGGTCGAGCGCTTAGAAGAAAACTAGACTAGTAAATTTCTGGCCATCGAGGGAAAACCTCGAGCGTGAGCTGAGTTAGCAATTGCCGACTCAGCTCTTCTTTTTTTGCTGCGCGCTCAATAATCGCACGGTTTCCGTCCGAGAATTGCGCAGCACTTAAGAGTGCCGCACGCGCTAAGTCAGGGCGCTGCTTGGTGATTGCGATCTGTGCTTCAATGAACTCATAAGCCACCCAGTAGTTACGCGCACGGCCATCGCCACGCTTGACTAGGG
>JAPYTC010000198.1 GCA_029941685.1 Planctomycetota bacterium
GTGTCTGATCGTGTCAGGCCAGACGCTACATACCTTGTTTTAGATTCAATGACTGGGCAAGATGCTGTTGAATCTGCGCAGACCTTCGCCAACACTCTCGAATTGTACGGTTTAATCCTAACGAAAATCGATGGTGATACCCGCGGCGGTGCTGCATTGTCGGTGACTCAGATTACTGGCAAGCCTATTTGCTTCTTGGGTACCGGTGAAAAGCCGTCCGAATTTGAGAAGTTCGACGCTGAACGTGTCGCAGGGCGAATATTAGACATGGGCGACATCGTTGGCCTAGTCGAAACTGCTCAAGATGCATTCGACGACAAACAGGCCGAAGTCGACTATTCACGCATGATGGAGGGCAAATTCACCATGCAAGACCTTCTAGACCAGTTCAAAATGATGAAAAAAATGGGTTCTATGAAGAAGTTGTTGGGCATGATGCCCGGAATGGGTAAAATGTCCGGCCTGCTTGACCAAGTCGACGATTCTCAATTCACTAGAATGGAAGCAATCATTTTGTCGATGACGCCAAGCGAACGTCTCCATCCCGAGACAATGGATGGCAAACGTCGCCGTCGCATCGCCACCGGATCCGGTGTGCAAGTGTCCGACGTTAACCGTCTCTACAAATCCTACCAGCAGATGAAGAAGCAGATGCAAATGATGAAAAAGATGATGGGCGGCGGCAAGTCGAAAAAACACTTGCTCAAGCAATTGTCTTCATCAGGCAAAATGCCGAATATGCCTGGTTACAACAATTAACACATAACCATAATCAGCCTCAATGGCAGTAGTCCTACGTCTAAAGCGTTTCGGTCGCAAAAATCGACCAACTTACCGTATTTGTGCAATGGATCGTCGCACCCGTCGCGATGGTCGTGCAATTGAAGAATTGGGTCATTACGACCCATGCGTTGCAAACGACAACAGTGGTGCGCCTTCATTCAAGTTGAACGAAGAGCGTGCAAAGTACTGGCTATCTCAAGGTGCCCAGGTATCTGAAACAGTAGCTTCATTGTTGAAGTCTAGTGGTATCGATATCATTGCCGCACGTAAAGGGTAAGCTTTAACTTTTCATATTCTGAATTGACTTAAGCATGGCCAAGGTAACATCCGCAGACATTAAGCAGTTTCTCGACCGCGTCGAGTCTCGCACATTTCACGTGCCAGTTCGCGATGACGATTTAAGTGCTTTGCGCCGTTTGCTTTCTTTTGTAATTCAAGAAGATGGCACATTTGCTACCGCGAGCAAATGCATGACCGCTATTAATGACCAATTTATTAGCCTTAATGAGCCTCGCGTGGCACGCTTGTACGAGGTACAAGACGCCCTAGAATCTAAGAAGATTGGTAATGCCGCACACAAAGCTTTGCTCGTTCAAGAGTATCTCCGCCGTGTGTTTGGTATGCAAAACCACCTCGACTTAGATTGGTTGTTCGACTCATCGTCCGAACGTCGCCAAACTTTACTTGATGCTATTGGTTGTGTGCCTCGACATGCGTCTTTTGCACTAGACGTCGATTCCATCGACGAAGAAGACGAAGACTACGAAGGCTTGCCTATATCGCCTTCGGTTAAGCGCTTTTTTGCACGTATGGGGTGGTTGTCTGCCAACCCTAAAGAATCGGTTGTTCGCGAATTGCTGGCGCCGATTGTCGAGGGTAAAGATTTTTACCCGATGTTTATCACTCTATCAGTCGTGGCGCATATGTTGCCAGTCTCGAAGCCTAAGAAATGTGTCAAGGCAGATGCTTTTGCTGTGATATACAAAAAACGCAATACAATGGGCGACGACGAAATAGTCGAGTTGCTAGCGTCCATCGGTTTCGATTATTCATTGATGAATACAGGGTTCGGTAAAAAGAAGAAGCCTGCTGCCAAGAAGACCGTCAAAAAGAAGGTTGCCAAGAAGAAGGCTACCAAGAAGAAAGCTACTAAGAAGAAAGTAGCCAAAGACTAAAGTTTGCTCAGCGCGCAAACTTTAGTCTTGGCAAGTGCGTCACCGCGGCGCCACAAATTGCTTGATAGTCTAGGGGTTAAGTTTAGCGTTTGTCCGGCGCATTCGGATGGGCCTATCGTGTCGGCTGATCCGGTGGCACGAGTCGCTGGCCATGCATTGCATAAAGCCCGAGAGGTGTTTTCCGCCAATTCAGGCGAATGGGTGTTGGCTGCCGACACCTTAGTTTATGGAGGCCAGCAGTTCTTCGGAAAACCTAATGGGCAACAGCAAGCGCGCGAAATGCTGCATCGCTTACAAGAATTGGGAAAGCATCATGTGTATACAGGGTATTGCTTGCTAGACGTTCACGGGCGTGCTTTTGAAATTGTTGATTCTGCGGCCGTGGCATTCACTTCTATACCTGAAGTAGAGCTTGAGAACTATCTCTACGGCAATGAATGGGCCGATAAGGCTGGAGCCTACGCTATTCAGGGCTGGGCAGGTGAGTATGCACGCTGTATCGAGGGAGATTTAGATACAATAGTCGGCATGTCCGAGGTTGCCGTAAAAAAGTTGTTTGCGATGTCGGGCTTCCAATTTACGGGAGAATAGGTTAAAATGTTCGACCCTTTGGCAATAAAGGAAGTAATAATGAAACAAGGCATCCACCCTGAATACCAAGCATGTCACGTTAAGTGCGGTTGTGGTAACGAATTCGAAACTCGCGGCACTCGGACAGAAATCAGCGTTGAAATCTGTTCAGCATGCCATCCATTCTATACAGGCAAGCAAAAGTTTGTTGACACTGCTGGTCGCGTAGATCGTTTCCAGAAACGTTACGGTAGCAGCAAGAAGTAAGTTTAACCCCTTTATCGCTACCGAATGTCTTTAGTTGACACCCTTCGTGGTCGCGTATCTGAAGTTGAGGCGCGACAAAAAGATTTAGAAACCAAGCTGGCCGAGCCAAGTGCTTCGTCACAGCCAGAGTTTCAATCATGGCTACGCGAGCTAGGCACTTTGCAAAAAGTGTTGGGTCCGTGGAATGAATACACTTCACTCGACGAGCAAATAACCGAGGCTAAAGAGTTCATCCGCGGCAGTGATGCCGAAAT
>JAPYTC010000199.1 GCA_029941685.1 Planctomycetota bacterium
TCACCACACCTTCGCCCTCCCATCCGTAAATACCATGTGGGCGGTGCATAGCAGGACGCCCTTCGACTGCCGGTTCGGCAACTACTGGGTGCAGCGGGTTCGGCGACATATTGCATGCCGTCTCTTTAGTAATGCACTGGATGTCGGGTGCAATGTGCAACTGCTCGCCTTGCCATAAATCTTCGCGCTTGTAAGCGCGGGCGATGATTTTTGCGCCGTCGGGTGCGCGCATTCCGGTAACCTTGGAAATGATTTCTTCGCGCAGTGCTTCGTATTCGGCGCCTTCATTGACGATGCCTTCTGGTTCGCGACCCTTGAGGTTAATCAGCACGATATCTTCTCCACCGGAAAAGCTCGAGTAGGCGCGCGTTTTTGACCAATCGATCATATCGGTCAAAGCTTGCTCTTGACCTTTACCTAGCTTGCGACCGCGTGCTGTAAGAATGCGCAAAATTCCGGTACGGCGTAACAAGCCATTCCATTTTTTAGCCAACCACAACTTACGCTTCATTGCATGCGCGGACGACTTTAGGACCAAGTAACCGTTATCAAGCAACCACTTGTTCATGTAATAGCGGTAGGTAATGGGACCGAAACCGTGATCAGAACAAGTCCCGAATACAATTTCGCCGTCTAGTGTTTTGGACTTGTCACGGAGACGTCCAAAAGCAGCATCGACCGCTGTGTAAACATCGGCCAACATGTTTTGGCGTGACTCCCATTTGCCAGGGTTGGCCTTTTGCCATTCTGGATCTTGGTAGCACCACGCTTGATGCGAAGTCAGGTCGACTTGACGGAACACCAATACGAATAAATCGGGGTCGTATTTGTCTAAGCAATATTCACCCATGCGTGTTATTTGCTCGATTACGTGATACAACGACTTAATCGCTGCCGCTTCGTTCGCCGAGTGAAACAGTATTTCAGGCTCGTTGTCGGCAGGCACGTCGCCAATGGCTGCTTCGAGTTCGGCGCGTAACTCAGGTGGATAAATGAAGTCTGAGTTGCGATCAGGAGTCAATAAACCACCAATCATGCAACCATTCACTTCTTCAACCGGAAAAGTTAAAGGCATGGTAATGGACACCACTTTTTTACCCGCAGCCGAAGCCAACTTAAAAATACTTGGCGCCTGCATCGAATCTAGCGAAACCACGGGACGCTGATAGGATCCGTGACGCTGTTCGCGAAAGAAGAACACACCATGTTTACCTGGATGGACGCCGGTCATAAATGATGACCACGCCAACGAAGAGTTTGGTGGGTTGGTGGACAACAACGGCCCCATAGTGCCGTTCTTTTGCATTGCCGCTAAATTGGGCAGCTTTCCGTCAGCAATCATTGGGTCAATGATGCTGAAAGTAGCGCCGTCAATACCGGCAAAAATCACTCGCTTACGTTTGTTATCAGTCATGAATCAGTTACCTTTCAACAAGGATACCCTGTCGCATACCACTTTTACTAGAACTGGGTCGAGCTGTTTTGTTACAGCACACAGAATAGTGTAAATTAGCGCCGCCAATAAAGAGCCGTAAATGGCATAGTCTTCGAGGCCAAAAATGTAAATCGCGCCAATCGATACGGCTGTCATCACTATGTAAGGCAGCAAGCGCGCGAAGATTGGCAGGGGCGAACCTAAATGTTTAGCTACCACCACAACCTTGATGACGAACTCTACAAAAGCCGTTATCGCCGACGCCATCGCGGCTCCGAGAATGCCGTATCGAGGTATAAGTAGGATGTTCAGGACCAAACTTGAAGTGGCAATCAAGCCACCAATTAACGGTGCCTTTCGTTCGGTATCTTTATAGCCGAGCATCACAAAACCGATTGGCCCACCGAGGCAGTCAAACAACACTGCGATTAATAACACTTGAAGCATTTGTCCGGTGGTGCCTAGTACACCATTTCCGGGACTGCCGTTTAAATAATCACTCCCAAAGAAGCTTGAAATGTTGTTGGCATAAATAAAGACTATTGCGGCTAATGGGATGGCCCAAAAACCTTGCCAACGAACGGCTCGCGAATAGGTTTCACGTACTGCGCTGGTGTCTTTAATATCGCCTGTCTGGCGTGCCATGCGAGGGAACAGCGCTGTATTAAAGGCAATCGTAATAGTATGAAAAATAATCGCCACGCGCACCGCTTGGGTGTAAATTGCGCGCGCGACATCAGCATCGGCGGCAACACCTTCGACCATACTTACGAACAATACGCCAATCAACAGAATGTCTAAACGGTTACGCAACATGCGTAACATGCGGAACACCGCGATGAAGCCCGAGGATTTTATCAGCGCAAAAGCGTCGCCGAGTTTGGCGCGCTGCGACGGACCATTGAGCAAATTGTTTTGCAACAAGTTGCGCATGATTACGGCGCGCAATGATGAACCGATACCAAAACCGATGAGTACACCGACTACACGCAAGTGTTGTGGCAAAGTGTAAATCGCTACCATTGCTAAGCCAGCTCGAACTAACCCCGTAAGGATTTCGACGGCGGCGGGTTTGGCCATACGTTCGTGAGCTTGAAATAATGAATCGCAGATCGAACCAATGGCGTCTGCGAAAACCACCCACATGGTAATGCCGAACAAAACGAAATGGCCAGGAATAAACTCTTCGCGCAGGTACTGTTCGTAATACAAATATCCGCCGAGAACAAAAGCCGCAAGCACGGTCCCCGCAATAACCGCCAACATTCCGTCGGCATAATACTTGGCACTTAAGCTTTTATCTCGCGCCACCTCGCGGGTAATCACCAACGGAATACCAAATGACGAAATCATGCTGCCAAAAAACAGAAACGCGGTCATTAACGAGTAAACACCATTTTCGGTGGTGTCTACCTGCCGTGCCAAAACCATACCGAACACCGCATAAATAGCGATGCTAAAAAACTTAGCTGCGGTTAACAGCAGCGAATTCTTGGCGATTAAACTCAACTAAATAGTGGAATCAAAGTGTTGCGCAAGCGTTGGAACAAATCGGCAGTAGCACGAGTATCGCGCAAACAATACTCGGCGATCTCGTCGTACTTACC
>JAPYTC010000200.1 GCA_029941685.1 Planctomycetota bacterium
GGCGATGGTGTTACTACTGGTTTCACCCCGAAGACGATGATTCGCGGAATATCCGTGCTTGGCAAGTTGAATAAAAGTTTCAAGCAGTGTTTGGCAACACAAGATTCGGTACTTGGCCGCTTAGATACGATGCTGCTTGCTCGTGAAAACATAATGCCATCTGAATTGTCCGACGAGGAGCTTGCTTGCGATTATCGTAAGTTAATTGAAGAAGACTATGCAGATTGCGAGCTTACATATTTTTCAACGATTTACGATAATTCAAATTCTCAAACGTTGTTTCAAGAACGTCTCGACAGAATTTTCAAGAAAACCGATTTGCCAAACTTTCAGCCGCTTGATCTGTTGGGTGGGCTGAAAGATATAAGTCATTTACGCCCAGTGTTTGAAGAAGCAGCCGTTGTAAAGGCCATCCGCACAGATGTAGAATTGACTAAAGAGTTTCTAGCAATGCCAACGGCCCAATTATTGGAGCGTTGGCAAGCAGGTCGTGAATTCCCTGCGGTTAACATTATTCGGCCATTCATTTCAAAGTGGGCATGGCTTGCGCCGCGCACTTTAGAAATTTTGCAGGCGCGGTGGCGCGAAGACCCATCTCCTGTTTTTGATTCAATCAAGCGCGCTTTGCAGTCAAATACTGTGGTGGATGTGAGCACAGCTGAAATAACTCAAATCGCGGCGTATGAACGTGCGCGTAAAATATGTCATTCGATTATTGCCAAGGGCTTGCCGATATTGTCGGCGATGAGTCGCAAGAGTTTTGATGAAGCGTTGCACACTACTCGTTCACTGCTTTGGTTGCGTGAAGAACTTCGTATGCATTCAACCAGAATGTATTCTTTGATTCGCACATTTACTTTAGAGTTAGGCAATCGCTGGCAACAACGTGGGGCTATTGATGTTGCTGAAGACATTTTCTTTTTAGAAGCTAAAGACATCCTTAATTTTTTGACGAATGAGCCTAATTGGCCTGAAGTTCGGCGCTCAGTCAAGAAAGCACAGCTGTATTATCATGGGTACAAAAACTACATTAACCCGGACGAGATAGGAAGTCGTTGGTCTAGCGCATCAATGGTGCTATCCGAAAATACTCCACAACTAAGCGGCGTCGGCGGCTCAGCCGGCACCTACCAAGGAACCGCACGACTGATTCACGAGGTCGAAGAAGTGGGGCGGTTAGAGCCAGGAGATATTCTTATTACTAAATTCACAGACCCAGGTTGGACCACTGCATTTGCAGAATTAGGTGCAGTGGTTACAGAAACAGGAGGAGTCCTCAGCCACGCGGCAGTCATTTCTAGAGAGTACGGATTCCCGGCGGTGCTTGCCGTCCAGGGCGCAATGTCTACAATAAAAGATGGTGAGCAAATTATTGTAGATGGCACAGCAGGCACGGTTCATCGGGTAGATGCTTCATGAACGTCGAGCCATCCTTCGCCAACGTGATGTACACGGTGTTGCCTATTACATTGGCGAATGTGTTTCATATGTTTGTAGTGAAGTCCAATCGGTTGCAAAGTTTGGCATGGCCTATTGATCGAGGAAAGTCGTGGCGCGGTAAGCGAATTTTCGGCGACCACAAAACGTGGCGCGGTTTATATGTGATAGTTCTTACAACAGCATTGTTTTGCCTGTGGCAGTCAATCGCCGAAAACTTTGCGCCACATTTGCGTGAATACAATTTGATTAGTTACTCGGCTGTGCCCTGGTGGCAAGTTGGCGCTTGTTGGGGGTTAGGGTATGCACTTGCAGAATTTCCTAATAGTTTTGCAAAGCGGCAAATCGGCGTTTCTGCTGGTAAAGGCCGTGCCGGCGTGATTGGTGCGATATTGGTTTTTGTAGATCAAGCTGATTCAGCAATAGGTGTCGCAGTTGCATCAATGTGGGGTTTAGGCTTAAGTGCTGAGGCAGCACTATGGATCGCCATTTACTGTACAGTACTTCATCTAGTGATTAACTTTTTGCTAGGCCTTTCTAAAGTAAGAAAACGTGCGCTATGAAGACTAAGTTAGCTATTCTCGGAATCGACGGCGCTACCTTCGACATCATCCGACCAATGATTGCTGAAGGAGAGTTGCCGCATATCGCGCGAGTATTAGCTGAAGGCGCAAGCAGTGATCTCGAATCAACATCACCGCCAATTACGCCGCCAGCATGGACGTCGATGATGACCGGAGTGAATCCTGGAGTGCAGATGAGACTGAACGGATGAAAAAATCATTAGAAGGGTTGGGCTACTTATAATTCATTATGTTGTTGTCTCACAAAAAGAAATTCGTGTTCTTGCACATCTTCAAAACCGGCGGCACCTCGGTCACCAGAATGCTGCTGCCGTACTCACGTTTACGTGATCGTGCAGCTTACGGCCAAGGTCGCGCTAAGCAAGCTGTGGAGTTGTTTAATAGGGTGACTGGCCTGCAACAAAACGGTATGCGTCACATTACCGGTTACCATAAGTTTGCCAAGGCGATTGACGTGAAAAATAAATTGGGCGATAACTTGTACGATGAATTTTTCAGCTTCTGTTTCGTACGCAACCCGTTTGACCGGATGGTCAGTATTTATTTTCACTTAAAACGGTTGCCTAACCATCCTTTTCACCATCAAGCAGTTAGCTTAGAGTTTGCAGCTTTCATTGAGTGGTCACTAGAGGAGCAGCCAGAGAAATATATTGATTGGATGGTTGATGAGTCAGGGGCTAACATTGTAGATTTCGTGGGGCGCCTAGAATGTTTCGACCAAGACGTTGCAATAATCAAGCAACGACTTGACTTGCCCGCGGTGAAGACCCTGCATGAAAATTCTAATCCTAGTCGCGTAAAAGACTATCGTAGTGTATATGATGATAACACTCGTGAGATTGTGCAGAGTTACTTCGCAGAAGATTTGTCAGCTTTTGGCTACGACTTCGACGGCATCAATAGCGATATCAAACTATGCTAGCGATTTACTTCAGTCTCTGTGGATGCCTTCTAGTCAGCATGGTGCGCGCAATACTGTTTCATCAGCATTGTTGGGACATAGCC
>JAPYTC010000201.1 GCA_029941685.1 Planctomycetota bacterium
AGGTTGAGGCCAGCAAGGTGGACGAGGCGTCCGTCTGTGACATCACTGACCGCTACAGGTGTAAGCAAATTGACCGCACCGCTTGTGCTGATGTTCGGCAAAAATCCGTCTAGCCAATCAGCAAAATCGTCGTTGGAGAACACGCGACGCATGAGGTCGGCTTCGTTTAACGCCGAGGAGAAAAAATCTTCGCCTGATGGTTCGTAGGCCGCAGGGTAGTTTTTGTCTTTAGAATAATAATTGCGGGCATGATGCAAGCATAAAGCAAGCAACTCGTTGTTGTCGGTTTGGCGTGCATAATCGATGGCGAACGACAACGCAAAACTTGTATCTGGATGCACTCCGGTACGAATCGGATGTTTCAGCCGTGGTAAGTAATTTATTGTTAACTCGACGATCACGTTCTCTAAAGGACGAATGTACTCTCGCCACCGCGCAGCATCATCGTCGTCACTGAAGGAGTCGAGCTCGCGCGCCAGTTGTAGTAACCACGCCCATCCGTACATGCGTTCAAAGCCTTGCGTATCTTTTAGGTGATAATAATCGGCTTCGCCTTGTAACTTGTCTTTAGTGAAAACCTCGTTCAAGTAGCTACGAATATCAGCAGCAACAGCATTGGCGGGATAGTGTTTGAGTAAACGCACTAGTAGCCAATGGCTATGCACTGCCGAGTGCCAATCAAAAGACCCCCAAAACACGGGATGTCGTTGCTGTGGGGTGAGCAAGTCGTCGTCGCTAGTGATGACGTGACTTGGTTTGTTTGGATAGGCTTGCGCTACCGCACCCAGTGCTAAGCGGGCGAATTGTTCGACTTTCTCGGGCGGAATGGTGGGCATTGCAGAAGAAGGCCTAGAGGGTGATTGTGCTAAACACAATAAGAGCAGAGCGGTGTAGCTGAAAGCCATGGTTGTAGTTTATGACATATTGATAGCAGAGAAGATATACTATATTCATGAAATTATTGTGCTCAATCGTCTTTGCCACATTAATTGCATCTTGTTCTAATCCGCCAAAGACTGCAATGACTGACACCAACCACGCTACTTTTGCCGCAGGATGTTTCTGGGGCGTCGAATCTGTCTTTATGGCAACTGATGGTGTGTTGTCTACAGAGGTGGGCTACACCGGGGGCAATAATGCATTCACTACCTACAAAGAAGTCTGCAGTGGCGAAACTGGCCACGCCGAGGCGGTGCATATTACTTTTGATCCGCAAGTCGTTAGCTACACTCGATTGCTTGATGTTTTTTACGCAAATCACGATGCTACCCAAGTTAATCGCCAAGGCCCAGACTTTGGTACGCAATACCGCACGGCTATTTTCGTCCATAGCGACGAGCAACGTCAACAGGCCATTGATGCACGCGTCGCACTCGACGACAGTAAAATTCTGCCGCGTCCGGTCGCCACGGTAATCGAAGACGCCGTCGAATTTATTCGGGCTGAAGATTACCATCAACAGTACAACCTCAAAAACGGAATATCATGTCAGACCCAATAAATTGGCTGTCAATTTGGGAGCATGGCTCTGAGGTAATCTTGGCGTTGTTGACTGGAATTTTCGGCTTGCTTGCATCAAGTTGGGTATTGCGAATTGTTCGCAGAATATGCGACCGCTCCAAACTCGACGAAACTTTGACGCGTTTCTTCTCTAAGATGTCACGTTGGGCCGTTCTCGGTTTGACTGCGATGTTAGTCCTTGACACTTTTGGCATTGACGTCAGTAGTTTTGCGGTGGTACTCGGTGCGATGGGGCTGGCCATAGGCATGGCATTACAGGGCACACTCGGACATTTTGCTTCCGGTGTTATGTTGCTGATCTTCCGTCCATTCAAAGTCGGAGATTCAATTAACGTGGCCGGAGTAAGTGGCGTAGTCTTCGAGATCGATTTGTTCTCGACCGCAATAGACACTTTCGACAATCGCCGCTTGATTGTGCCAAATTCAAACGTTTTCGGTAAGACCATTGAAAATCTGAGTTACCATGCAACGCGTCGCGCACAAATTGAAGTGGGTACGTCATACGACGCCGATGTCGACGTTAGTCGGACCATTCTCGAGAAAGTTGTTGCCGAAAACACCTATCGTTTAGCAGAAAAAAACGGTGATGTGATATTGGGCGGTCTCGGTGATTCAGCCGTAAGCTGGACGCTGCGCGTTTGGTGCCAACGCTCTGACATGGGGGCATGTAAGCAGCAGCTAATTCGCGACACCAAGGCAGCGCTTGAAGCAGCAAATATCGATTTGCCGTATCCGCAGCTGCAAATCCACAAGAGTTAATGCTGATTCACAGCACACGCCATACCCAATGGCTGTCGAACTCTTGGTTGGTTGCCGACAAAACAGGTGGCGACGCTGTGTTAATTGACAGTGGTGGGCCTAGTGCTGAAATCGACGCTTTTATTAGTGCGCATAACCTTAGCTTGCGGCATGTATTGTGCACTCATCATCACTACGATCACGTCGCAAACAATTCGCACTATCGTCAGGTTCATGACTGTCAGATATGCGCGCACAGCAATGAAAGCTCATTGCTTGAGGGCGAAATTGTCGAGCTAAGCGACCAACAGTTGATTTGCTGCGGCGGACTCGAAATTCGATGTCTGCACATCCCAGGGCATACAAGCGGGCAGCTAGCCTTTCAAATTAACGAGCAAGCTTTGTTCACAGGTGACACTTTGTTTGCCGGCTCAGTTGGCGGAACTCAAGCTCCCGACCACACTAGTTTCGATGATTTACAGCATTCGATAATGGAAGTGCTGTTCGCTTTGCCGCTGTCGACGACAATTTATCCTGGGCACATGCAGTGCAGCACATTAGATGACGAGTGGCAGAACAACCCCTTTGTACGTGCTTGGCGGGGCATTGACCACTTTAGCGAACAAGATTGTTTAGTCGACGGCAAGCCAGCGAAGCTATTGTTGCGTGCCGTCGATTATGACGGCGGCACCAAATGTTGGGTACGCAGCGACGACAATGTCTTGAATGTCGTTGCCTGTTCGACAGTTCACT
>JAPYTC010000202.1 GCA_029941685.1 Planctomycetota bacterium
CCATCACACATTGCGGTAATGGTGTCTTGCTGACTGATAAGCTCGGTGTAATGCTGCCCCATCGTCTCTTGGAAGCAAGACAGTAATGATGACAAGAAATTGTGTTCGATGCCCATCTCGATGCCATCACGGACAGCGCGGCGTAATATTTTACGCACCACATAACCACGACCATCACGAGCAGGAACAGCGCCATCGGCGATGCAAAAGAACACAGCACGAGCGTGATCAGAAATGCGACGCATGCGCACACCATCGGCTGAATCAGTGACATATTGACGCCCCGTCAATTCTTGCAATAATTCAAGACATGGCTTGAATAAATCGGTCTCGAAGTTGTTGACTGCATTTTGAGCAACAGCGGCAAGGCGCTCGAGCCCCAGGCCAACGTCAATGTTGTTATTGGGCAAAGGCTCGAGTTGACCGCCATCTTTGCGATCAAATTGAGTGAACACACAATTACCCACTTCGACGAAGCGATCAGGCAATTCTTCGAGACCCTCGTGGCTAGGAAAAGGTTGGTCGGGTTCACTATCCCAGTAGATCTCAGAACATGGACCACATACACCATTCGGTCCTTTGGACGGTGCAGACGCAGGCCAAAAGTTTTCTTTTTCGCCCAAACGATAAATACGATCGGCGTCTAGGCCAACTACTTCGTTCCAGAGTTTGAAGGCTTCATCGTCGTCTTCAAAAATAGTGACCACAAACCTATTGGGATCCCAGCCAAGTACTTCAGTGAAGAACTCCCATTCCCATGGGATGGTTTCACTTTTAAAGTAATCTCCGAACGAGAAATTACCTAACATCTCAAAGAAGGTGTGATGGCGTGGAGTCGCCCCAACATTTTCGAGATCAGGAACACGAAGACACTTTTGTGAAGTGGTTGCGCGCTTTAGATCGCGACCTTTGCCGAGAAACTCATCTTTGAATTGATTCATCCCCGCACCTGTAAACAACAAGGTCGGGTCGTTGGATGGAATTAAGGAGTCTGAATCTAAACGAAGATGTCCCTTGGCTTCGAAGAAACCAAGGAACGCCTCGCGGATTTCAGCAACCGTTGTAGGTTTACTCATACCGGTAGGACTAAGAGAGTTTTAGTTTGAGGCCGCCTTGGCTTTAGAAGCCGCTGGTTGTTTGGCCGGTTTTTCAGGTACGTCACCTGAAGACTTGGGAGCCTCTACTTTAACCGGATTTAACATCTCGCGTATGAGAGAATCAAGCTCGGCTGCCAATTCTGGGTTTTCGTTAAGAATTGTCCTAACGGATTCGCGACCTTGACCGAGGCGAATCGCCTCTTTGTTCGGGTGTTTGTAGCTAAACCAGGCACCTGCTTTCGTCACAAAGCCATACTCTAGACCTAGGTCGATCAGATCACCCGACGTGGAGATGCCCTCAGTGTAGAGGATGTCGAATTCTGCGCGACGGAAAGGCGGCGCGACCTTGTTCTTGACCACGGTAGCCTTGGTGCGGTTACCGATGATGACCTCGCCATTTTTGATAGCACCAATACGACGAATATCGATACGTATTGAACTATAGAACTTAAGCGCACGACCACCAGGAGTCGTTTCGGGGTTGCCGAACATAACGCCAATCTTTTCGCGTAGTTGGTTGATGAAAATCACCACAGCATCGGTCTTGCCAATTACTGTTGTAAGACGACGCAATGCCTGAGACATCATGCGCGCTTGCACGCCAACGAATACGTCGCCGATTTCGCCCTTCATTTCGACTTTTGGCACCAAAGCTGCCACCGAGTCGATGACGACGACGTCGACAGCGTTTGACTTGACAAACTTTTCGCAAATATCTAAACCTTCTTCACCCGTTGAAGGCTGAGAAAGCATGAACTTGTCGCCGTCTATTTTGACACCGAGCTTCTGCGCATACGCTGGGTCGAAAGCGTGTTCTGCGTCGATAAACAAACAGAACCCACCCTTCTTTTGAGCCTGGGCTATTACCGACATCGCAAGAGTCGATTTACCAGATGATTCTGGACCATATAATTCTATAACGCGACCGCGTGGTAGACCATTGCCGCCCAGAGCAGCATCTAGCCCCAAGCTACCCGTGAGGACGCCTGAGATGGGTGCCTTGGGAGTAACAGATAAATCCATTACTGCTTCGGTACCATGATCTTTGTGAACTGCAGCTATTGCTTCGGCAATTGCCTTATGCTTCGCTGAAGAAGTTAATGATTTTTTAGTTGATTTTTTTACCACGTTATTATTTGTGAGTTGTGTTGTCATAAGTGTAAGGCTTTTGTTAGGTGTTTCAAGAGAAATTAACTATTTTCTCTGTAGACGGCCAAAAAGCCCTATCGACACGCAAAATGTCCGGAAAAGCTAAGGAAAGAGCTGAATTCTTGATATCTCGCCTCGATATCCTCCATAGAAACCTGCTCCAGAGCCCTAACAGAAAAGTCTTGAACCGTAAAAGAAGCGCAGATCGTGCCATACGCCATGGCACGGTGAATCGATTTAGCGCTCAAATCACCTGTTGTAGCTAACGCACCCATCATACCTCCAGCAAATGAGTCACCTGCCCCAGTAGGATCAACGACTTCACTCACCGGATAAGCGAGTAGTCCGAACTTTTCTTCGGGAGTGAAAAGAAACGCGCCGTGCTCGCCTTTTTTAATAATGACAAACTTAGGGCCACGTTTTTGCAGTGCTGCTCCGGCGAGAATCAAATTCTGTTCGCCCGTCAGCATGCGCGCCTCACCGTCATTAAGAACCAGCCCGTCGATTTTGCCCAACAGTTCGTCGAGCTGAGGACGCGCGATGTCAATCCACAAATTCATTGTGTCGGCAAATACGATTGAATCCGGAAAGCTCTTGAGAATTTCTAATTGAGTTTCAGGAGCCATGTTCGCTAAAAACAAAAACTTGCTATCCGTATAAGAGGACGGCACCAATGGCGGCT
>JAPYTC010000203.1 GCA_029941685.1 Planctomycetota bacterium
TTCTTGATCCTGAATTGATTATCGCGCGCACCGTCGAATGTGTCGATGAAGCACTAGCAAACAATTTCTCCGGACGTGATGAGGTGTTGTTTCGCATTACTGTAAAGCGCGCCAACAAACAATTTCCAATACGGTCGCGCGATCTAACGCAACAAATCGCCGAAGCTGTTTTGCCGAAGTTTAGCCAGCTCAAAGTTGACTTGCATAACGCTGAATTAAATTTAGAAGTAGATATCCGCGAAGAGCAAGCTTCTGTTTTTGCAAGACGTTACAAAGGCTATGGCGGCCTACCTGTAGGCTCGATGGGGCGTGGGATGTGTTTACTCTCTGGTGGCATCGACTCACCCGTAGCGGCATGGATGTGCATGAAGCGCGGTATGCGCATGGAATTTGTGAGTTTTTATAGCTTCCCTCATGTCGGCCCTCAAACGCGTGAAAAGATTATTCGGTTGGCTGAAAAAGTGAGTGAGTATCAACCACGCACTATCCTTCACATGGTTCCTTTTGCGCCTTATCAAGAAGCCATCCGCGATAACTGTCCGGCTTCTTACCGCACGGTTTTATATCGACGGGCGATGCAACGAATTGCTACGGCGATGGCCAAAAGAAACCGCTGTAAGGCTTTAATAACGGGCGAATCACTCGGTCAGGTGGCTAGCCAAACCATGCAAAACATTGCAGCGATTGAAGACGCATCCGGACTACCTGTGTTGCGCCCGCTCATTGGTATGGACAAAACTGAGGCGATTGAGTTGGCGAAACGTATAGGAACTTTCGAGCTTTCAATACAACCTGTGCCCGATTGTTGTACTGTATTCCAACCGGAAAGCCCGGTCATCCATGGCTCTGCTGCAGAGGCGCAACTCGCTGAAGCTGATTTAGACATTGCCAACTTAACTTACGCTGCCGTGAAAGGCGCCGAAAAACTCGAATTCCCAGAAAGATCATGAGCTCAAACATATTAGTTTACGCACTCGCAACCGTCATGCTCAGCCTGACTGCTTGCGGTGGTGACACCACAACCATAGCCCGAGATACTTCGGCAACAGTTGCTGGAACAGGTCCACAGGTCTCAAACACTGCACCACCGCCACCAGCACCACCAACTCCAGAAGCCAATGAAACACTTTATGTGGCACACATCGTAGAGGCTGCGAGTGGTTTCCCCATTGGTGGCGTAATGTGCTCGCTTCTAAATTCAGTGCCCGATCCTGAATATATGCGCAAACCAATACGCAAGAATGTGGTCCACGAATACGTAACACCAAAGCATGGTCAATACCACGCTGTGGTCGAGGCTGATGGCAAAGACAAATACTTATTAGTAGCCGGATACGGCTTTGCTCCATTCATTACCGAAATGGGGCCAGCCACGCCAGGCGGCAAATACGAGAAAACGATTTCTGCAACCATTCTGCCTATGGCTACTTTTGTTGTACGCTCTCCAAATGGTGACCGTACCGATGAAGGGGTGTTCACAATGAAGTTAGCCGAAGCTAGTGCCCAGATCGGCACTCGCGGCGATAGCAGCAACATTGGTACCACCGAACGCCTTGATTACCTTGGCGAGGTGACCGTCAATCGTAAATATGGTAAGTACTACTTGATCGTCAACGACGCTGAGGGCCATTTCCGCTACTACGGCACCTTCGACTGGAATGCCGAAACCGCGAAAAAAAGTAAGCACGCAATTCAGCTGCCAGAAAAATCGATGTCGCGCCCTGATTGGTATAAGTAACTCCTAGCTAAGCCATAAAAAAAACAGCTACTTGACGAATCAAGTAGCTGTTTTGTGTTTTAAGTGGCGAGGAAGACGGGACTTGAACCCGCAACCCCAAGCTCGACAGGCTTGTGCGCTAACCAATTGCGCCACTTCCCCACCTAAGGACGAGAAGTATATATGCGACTAGGTATATTGGTCAAGATTTTAGTTATTTTTCTTTCGATTTGGCCACGTCCCACAGCACATCCATCTCTTCAAGAGTTGCCGACGCAAGCTTGTCACCGAGTTCCTGTTCAACGTAATTGAAACGTGATGTGAAGCGCGCAACCGTACCACGCAGCGCCATCTCTGGCTCAATCTTTAACTTGCGTGCCATGTTTGTTAGAGCGAATAACATGTCACCCATCTCGTCAATGATTCGTTGTTTATCGCCGTCGGCAATCGCCTCTTGCAACTCGGCCCACTCTTCTTCGACCTTGGCGGTTGGACCATCTAAGTCGGGCCAGTCGAAACCACTATTCGCTGCTTTCTGCCCCACGCGGTACGCCTTCAGCAACGCCGGCAGCGATGAAGGAACACCGCTTAGCGCCGACTTCGCTTCACCTTTATCAGCCTTCTCTTGCTTTTTAATTTGCTCCCAGTTTTGCAAAACTTCATCGCCATCAGCTACCTCAACTTCGCCGTAAACATGCGGGTGGCGTCTGATTAATTTTTCACAAACGTTGTCGCAAACTTTGATAATGTCGAAGCCACCGTCGTCTAAGGCAACGCGCGCCATCATCAATGCACCCATCAGTAAATCACCTAACTCTTCGGTGGTATTCGCCTGATCATGCGCGGCAATAGCGTCTGCCAATTCGTGGCATTCCTCGAGCAAATGCGGCATCAGACTTGCAACTGTTTGCTTGCGATCCCAAGGGCAGTGAATGCGCAAAGTATCTACTAATTGCACTAGGCGTTCAATCGCTTGTAGTTGTTCTACCGGTACATCTCGCTCAGTTAATTGTTGCTTGTCATTCATAATGATTTTTTATTCAGAAACGATACGCATCACATAATGCGGGCCGATTGGTGCAATGTCAAATTCATTACCTTCAGCAGCAAAGCCGCATGATTGATAGAACTCTAAAGCTCCAGTGCGCGCATTACACCAAATGCTATCGCCGTGGATTGCGACGAAGTAATCGACTAGCCTCTTGCCT
>JAPYTC010000204.1 GCA_029941685.1 Planctomycetota bacterium
TCGGAATACAGAGCGATGTGCATATTGCCCATGCCTTGGAACATTCCAAACGAATCGAGAACCCGCGCATTTTTCTGGTAAAAACCAGGCGGAAGATACACGGGCTGCGACACGGCGTAATCTAATGTAATCGTGTTGCTGTTTGGGTCGTAAATTTGCTCATCAACCAACGAGGACGACCACCCAACGCCATTATGAACGGGTGTTGTATCGATAACTGTAGTGGTGAGTTTTAAGGTAACATCACCGGCATTATCAAACAAAGTATAGGCCAGCAGCATGTCGTTACTCGCATCTACCCAGAATTCTGCGTCGCCTAAGCTATACACCGACTCGGCGGTGAAGTGCAGACAATCTACTCCGGCAATTTGCTGGAGCACCGGATCTTCGGTCCATCTAAAGTTTTGTAACAGGCCATGACTTAGACCAAGATGAACATCGCGATATTGCACCATATAACGCTGTTGGTCTTGGTAAGTGATTTCGAGATCGACTGATGGCGCAGAAAAAGTCGTGGCGCCCGCCAACATCGCTTCGATAATGTTTAGGCTAAATCGCCCCTGACCATCAACGCGTAATACTTCGTGAAAAACATGAAATCCGCCAGCGGTGGTATTGCTTGGCACCTCGACCTCGCGCTCTAGATAAACAATCGAATCTTCGACGTAAGTAAACTGCGGTGGCCGCAACAAAAACCCTGCTGCGTCGGTAGGTAAATTACCGCCGCCAAAAGCAGCTCGCTGGGTTGACGATGCGCCAACAGCATCAACATTGCTGGTTTGCTCACAAGCAATAAACAACAACGAAACACTAAGCAAAGCGACAAAACGCATTAACGTATCCCCTCGCTGCTTGTGCCACCTAGAGCTGCGGCCAAAGCCTGCGAAGTAGCAGACATTTCATGCGGCTGTACCTCAATAAATGCTACCCGTGAACGGAATTCGGCTTTCTGCTCGGCGCTCAACACGGGTGCTAGTTGCGGAGTTAATCCGGCGTTAGAACCAGACCAATCGAGCTGGAAAGCCACACTCAATACGATTAGTAATGCGGCGGCGGCGGCAAACATTGGACGCAAGCTAAACACTCGTGTCGGTTGCGCAATCACGCCCTCTTCAACAAGTTGCGCGTGGACGCCGTCCCATAGATTGCTCGGTGCTTTCTGTAGCTCTAACTTATCTGTGATCAACTGCGTGCTTACCCCCTGCCATAATGCTGGCGGTGCCTGCAAACCACCCATCTCCCGCATCTCAGCAATAACTTGCGGAGGCAGTTCGGAACGTTGTTGTGAGTCGGTCATGTTAGGTTAGAAGCGAAGAATCAAATCCGCGTGATTCTAAGAATTCACGTAAAGATTGATGAGCTCGATTAAGACGGGATTTTACAGTGCCAAGGCTACACTCTTGTGCCTCAGAAATTTCATCGTAGCTAAGGCCTTCGATGTAACGTAAAACTAGAATCGCAGCAAATCTTGGATTCATGTCGCTTAACGCTGACTGAATTAACTGCTGGTTTTCATTTACTACAAGTGCCTGGTACGGCTCGGCGCCAACTGTCTCGTCGGCAGCTTGCTGCATCATTTCGGCGCCATCTGCAACGCCAACAATGGTTGATATGCCAGAGCGCGGTGCGTCCATTCGTTTGCGGCGAATATCGATCGCAGCATTAACTGCGATACGGTACACCCACGAAGAGAAGTTGCTGCGAAAAGCAAAACCATTAATGCGGCGAGCAATGATTACCATCGTTTCTTGAGCTGCGTCTAATGCATCATTAGCGTTGCCGGTAACTCGAAAGCACGTGTTGTAAACCCTGTCTTGGTAAAGAGCGAAAATGTTGCGGTACGCTTCATCAAAATCTGCCCCTACTGAGCTTTGACACCTCTGGACGAGGGCTGTATCTGGATCTGATGTCACGTGTAACTAGTATTAAGACAGGCCTAGAAAGGCAGAGGTTCCATGAAAATAGGTGTTTTTTTGACAAAAACAAAGAAAAATCCGGCCTAATAAGCCGGATTTCAAGGGTTTGATGGATTTAGTTAGCAAGTAACCCAACAATGTCAATACCGACTAAAGTGTCTCCGATGGAGGCTGAGCATCCGACAAAACATTGAGCTGTTGGCAAATAATCACAGTAACTGTCTGACACTTGATAAAGCTTTTGACCATTACCTAAAGAAGCGACCTCTTGTAACGTCTGTACGCAGACCTCACCCGATGTGGCCTCGCCTGGCATGCCTCCTAATGGGTCGACCGGGAACAAACCGCCGCCGCCGCCGCCGCCGTTGTGTGAATTGTATCTAGAAAAAGCGCCGGTGGTGCGCCACTCCAATAATTCGTTGCCTAAATAAGTAAAACGGATTTGGTCGCCAACCGCGACGCCATCAGTAAAACCTTCGATGCCGATTGCTACAGCGCCAAGCGCTTCAATGCGAAGACGTGGCAAAACAATTTTGATTACTTGTGTGAAGTAACCAGGAATGATTGACGTATAGTTGTGACGCTCGGCGGTTAGACCTCGCAGCGTAGAGCGTGGTACTTCTTGAAAGCTAGATGAATCTGCCCAGTAGAAACGTATGTTGTTAGTACCAAACTTTTGCAAAGTCATTATCTGAATAACAAGATCGTTATCACAAACATAGGAATCTATTTTCATTGTTGGCTCAGGAGGATCCAATCGCACTAAATCATCAAATTCAAGCGGGTCAGTGCCCAACAATATTTCATCTAGGTCGGTGAGTTGATCGCCATCAGAGTCAATCGCTATGTCGGATGAGCCCCAACGTGCTTCAAGAGCGTCGTCAAGTCCGTCGTTGTCTAGGTCTGAAAATGTAGTAAAAGTGCTATTATTCGCGACTAATTCTGCCTGCGGAAGCTGATCGCCCAACAGCGCAATCAACGCC
>JAPYTC010000205.1 GCA_029941685.1 Planctomycetota bacterium
GTCGACTCTAGCGTCGCAGCTTACTTGCTTAAAAAGCAGGGCTACGAGGTTATTGGCGTGTTCTTGCGTAACGGAATAGAAAAACCCGCAGCCTCGTCTTCAAGTAAGCAAGGCTGCTGTTCGGTGGAAGACTCGCGTGATGCTGCTTTGGTCGCCGACCACCTCGGAATAGACTTTCACGCCATCGACATGCAACAAGAGTTTCAGTCGATAATCGAATACTTCGCTGACGAGTACCAACACGCCCGCACACCGAATCCGTGCATGCGTTGTAATCGCGATATTAAATTCGGCAAGCTGTGGGATTTGGCGGATGCTGTTGGCGCAGAATTTTTAGCAACGGGGCATTACGCACGTATCATTAACGAAGACGGACGCTATCAATTGCATCGTGGCATTGACGTCAGTAAAGACCAATCCTATGTGGTGTTTCCACTAGGTCCAGAGACCTTGGCCAAAACATTGTTGCCAATCGGTGAGCTTGACAAAACGCAAACGCGCGAAATCGCCAAAGAGGCAGGCCTGCAAATTCACGACAAGGCTGAAAGTTTTGAAATTTGTTTTGTGCCAGACAACAACTACCGTGAGTTGCTCGCTAGTCGCAATCAACTCGGTAAACCCGGGCGGATTATTAATGCCGACGGCAACCAACTTGCGTCACATAATGGTCACGCTGGGTTTACTCGTGGTCAGCGTCGTGGTCTAGGCTTCGCCTCAACTGAGCCGATGTATGTGATTGACATCGACCCACAAAGCGGCGACGTCCTCGTGGGGCCACGTGCTGCCACTACGTGTTCATCGTTAACAGCTAACGATTTTCATTGCTTCGGAGTTGAGTTGAATGTCGGCGACCACTGGAATGATGTGACCGTACAGTATCGCTCGGCCGTCCAAGAGTTTCGTGCGCGCCTAAAATGCACTGCGCCAGGCGAGGTGGCGATCGATTTTATTGATACCGTCGAGTCCATAAACCCTGGGCAAGGGGTTGCTGTTTATCGCGGCAATCAATTGCTAGGCGGCGGATTTATTTCATCTGTCGACTCCCAACATTTCTTGCAGGTTTGATGAGTCACCGATGGTGGTTTGCCTTGTCAGCCATGGCGTTGGCGCTGTCGTTGCTGTTGCCCGCTCAAGCGCCGACCGGTAACAGCTGGTTTTTGTTCGACCAATCACCAAGCAGCGGTGGACCACGGGCCATTGGTGAATACCTTGAGTTTGTCGACTTACCGCTCGATGAGTGGGCGATGGCGTCAAGCCATGATCGTGTCCGAGTATTCCCGTCGACACAACTTACTGAATCCAATGATTTGGCGGTGGCTTTAAGGGCGATTGCGCCGCAGTTACAATCGTCTGATCGTTTATATGTGGTTAGTGATGGCCGTGCATTGTCGCCACTCGCTACCGACATTTTGCACGGTGTAGATATCGTCCATTACGGGATTGATTCTGCGGTAGTTGTACGCCATATTCAATGCCCTTCGTTTTTCGATGGCCAGTCCAAGTTACAAGTAGATATTTTGTTGCACGACAAGTCTGCAGCAAATATACAGTTTGGTGTCAATACTGAGCAGTCAATGTTGGCGGCGCCACGTTTTGTCGCTTTCAGTGATAAGCATTTGCAATTAACGCTTAGCCCAGCTGCAGCAACCGCTGACTTCGAATTTGACTTATTGCTTAATGGTGACTTGTTCGAACATTTTGTAGTGCGTTACACTCAATTGCCACCGCTCAAGTTGTTGACTCCGCCGTTTGAGCAGCAGCAGCTTCAACAATTGTTAGATTCAGGAGTGTCATGTGTCGTTGAATACCCAACAGCTGCGGCTGTTCATTACGTCGCACCACCATACCGCGCATTTGACATTAGTCAGCAACAGCTACCCTCGGTGGTTTGCTTGCTCGATGTGTCAGGCAGCATGGGCAGTGGCGGTTTGACTCAAGCGGTTGCGGCTTTGTACGCGGCCTCAAAAAACGAATTAGCGGTTGATTTGAAAATAATTCCGTTTAGTTCGTCGCTACAACAACCGCTGTCTCGATTCGAAGAATTGAGCCAAATTCAGGCATTCGGCCCAACGGATGTCACTCAAGTGCTTCATCAACTTAGTCAAGAAAATTACGCGCCGCAGCAAATCATTATTCTCAGTGATGGGCAAAGCGAGGTGCCGCCAGGTGGATGGCGTCCACTTGTGAAAGAGTTGTTTGTAGATACTCCGATTGTTGTGTTGCCATGCTCGCAAGGCGCTCATTTGCAGTCACTGGCGCAATTGGGTGATCTGGTTGCTGAGCACGACTTGGCTCAAAGTTTACTGCAGCAGCTAGATTCGGCGGCCATGCGTTTGTCATCAGTAGGGCGATTGAGGTCAGCTGATTTCGTAGACCTCGAAAAACAGTTTTCTTTGTCTAGTGCATACAATGTGTTCGATGCTAATTCGCGCAGTAATGTTTTGTATGCAGACGACCAGCACAACCCGCTGTTAACGGTAGATTATTTTGGCGACACTCGATTGTATTCTGTTGCTGGAAAGTGCGACCAAGATGCTCTAGCGCAAATATCGGATATCGAGCAACGTGTACAGCAGCAAAAAAGATGGCGATTTTCTGCAGACGGTTTGATGATTTATTCGGGTAATGTCCCCTACGTTACACAGGGTCTTAGCCCTTGCCAGGTGCGACTGATAGACGCCACCGCGGACAACAACCTGTTTATTGTTGATGTCGATCCATCACAGTCCGTTGAATTGCACCAAAAAGATGGGCAGCAGGCTATTTCAATCCGGCCACGTGTCGCAGCCGAATTTGCTGCTTCGGCGCAGACCTTTCAGTTTTGGCTGGAGCAGCGGAGTGACGGCAAATCCGATATCCATATTTTTGCATTGTTTTGCGCGCTGTTACTG
>JAPYTC010000206.1 GCA_029941685.1 Planctomycetota bacterium
TTTACCGCGCCGACAAGCATCATCGTGAGTAGACGTTTCGGAAGTTCGTAACGCCCTGAGCGTTTCCAATCAGGAAAGTCATGGCCGTTAGTGGCGTCACTCGCAGTGCCGGTCAGTAATATCGCTTTAGCTAAAGGCCAAGCTGAATAGTATTGATGTTCTAGAAGACGTCCGCATGCTACGGCGCGTAATGATAAATCGATATCGCTGCTTAACGACACACAAGCCAAAGCGGGCAAATAGTCAATAGAGACGGATGTTGGTGCTAGTAGGCAGGCAAGGCGTACGTCAAGGTCGCGACTGCGCAGGGCCAATTGCAGTAAGGCGTCGCCGAGGGATGAGTCGGCCGCGCATCCACTAGACAACACTGCGATTAATTTAGCTTGAGTTGCGGTTGAGTAGGGTAGTAAAGCAGCCAGCTCAGCATATTGATTCAGTTGAGGACGAAGTTCGAGTATTTGTTTCTCGGAATAGTTGTCGTGGGTGGCGAGCTCAAGAACCTGTCGTTGATAATCCGTTATATCGCTGGCAACCGCAGCGAATGTCTCGACCTGCTGTGGTGGTGGAAGCAAGCTGATGAACTGTAGAGCTATGGCAAATAGCATTAATGCAGAATAGTAAAGTGTCGTATTGATATCAATACGTCTTCATTGGTAATGATACTTACCATACTCTTACTTCTCGTCTCCCAAAATGCTGCTGATGCACAGCGCAATTTCCAAATGTTTGCTTCGGTCAGTTCCGACACCATGTTGCCACAAGACAATACGTGCTACACCGACGAAATAATCATGTACGACAACCGCGATGTTTGGCCGCGTGTTTATTTGCCGCGTTCAGCATTTCAGGCGATGTTACCCGACCTCGATGCCGATGGTTTGTTCGACTTTCCCGCTGGTATCGATGCATTATCCTTGCAAGCACAGCCTAACTCTTTATACACCAACTATTTTAGTTTTAGGTTCTCTACCGATCGCAATGGCCCTGGTTATCTCGACGGTGACATACTCGCACTCGACCAGCAGGGTGGGTTGCGTATTGTATTTAGTGAGGGGCAACTCGCTAACGATTTGGCGCTTAGTGGGGGGCACATTGATATCGATGCGTTGTGCATAAAGTCAAACGACGAATACTTGTTGTCGTTGCGTGACGGGGTGCAATCTCTAATGCTAGGCGCAGTCGACGATGGCGACATTATCTCATGGAATCCTCATACTGGCGATGTCCAAATATATACGACAGAAGCACAAATGCAAACTTGGGTTGACCACGCGTTGCCCGGTACTTCATCTATCGGAGATGTAAAGTCGCTTAGCTACGATCATCAACGCCAGGCAGTGTTGTTTAGCGTGCAATCGCCAAGTGACTCTGATGCAACCGTGTTTTCATCTGCAAATAACGGCAGCGTGTTTCATGAACAAACCGAGCAGCAATGGCAGTTCCGTGTGCCGACCGAATTAGACGCACTGTGCTTGGCTAAATCAACCGTCGTGCAATCGCCTATTCTGAGTGTGTCGGTGCCCTATGTTCGGGAAGGCAGCTATGTCAATCTGCGAATTAGGCACGCTATTCCGGGGGCCAATATCGTTGGAGTATGCAGTAGTGTTTACAAAATCACCTTGTGGCCCGGGGCTAGCGTTGGTTTTAGTGCGTTATCACGTCATGCCAGTTATTTCCGCAAATGGCCTGCGGAAGGTCGCCCAGAATTGATTGCTGATATGTCCGGCACAGCTAACTACAGTTTTAGACTGCCTTTACTGCCACGAGCAGTGAATGAAGCTCAAGTTTATTATCAAGCACGAGTTGATGGTCAGGGTCTTACAAGCCCATTGAAAATGAAAATAAGTCGCTAGTCGTTATAAAACGGCTCTCATTTCGGTGTTAGTTTGAGGCCCGCAGTTAAGTTTCGTTGAGGGTTTGTTGTTGTCTGATGCCTTGTCAGGCGTCATCCAATAGGTTTTCAACTAAGGCTAATTGCTCGACAGTATTGATGCCTAGAAACGGGCCAGGATCTCCGGTACGGGTTACGTTGAGTAATGCCTCAGCATTGTTGATAAACAAATCGCGCAGTGGCTGGTCGGCACTGAATTTTTTAAGTTGCGGTACCAGTTCGCTACCCACCAATAATGGATGACCACCTTTGCCTCCGGGGCTACATAAGCGCGCAATAGTTTGTGCCGGAGCAGAGACTGCGAGCCATTGCGTTATTAATTGCAGAATGGCATCGCTGCTAATCAACGGAGTGTCACATGAATGAATCAATAAGTTGTGTTCAGTGCTAACGCGCTGCAATGCGCAAAGCAGTGAAGACGTCCGTCCGTCTTCTGGGCTAGGGTTGATGACCAACTCGCGAGCGGTCAATCCAGACTCAAGAAATAAGTCTTCGTGTTCAGCGCGAATAACCACACTAAGGTGTTGGCAGCCGGCGGCCTTGAACGCTTGACAGACAATGGGCAGCATTAGCTTGCCATGTAATTTCAGTAAAGCCTTGGGGAAGCCGAGACGGCGTCCAGCACCTGCTGACAAAATGATGGCATGTAGCTGTGGGGTAGTCATTACAGCCCAACGGTGTTCGAAATAATACTCTTGGCACGTTCAATACTGTCGCAACCATAAATATGGATAGAGCGATCACGGAAGATGAAAATTTCACAAGAGTCGTATTGAAACTGAAAGCACAATGTCGAATAACTTAAACTATCGAGGGTACCTTTGAATTTATCGCCGAGAATCAGTAAGTCAATGTCGCCTGTGCCAGCAAAATGCACTTCGGTGTTGTCACAGTTTGTGGTAACCGTGGCGGTTGTCCGCTGTCCGCTGAGCCATTCGTAATTATTTTTAGCGCAACATTCGCATTGGTCATTTGCTTGCGCATGAATGC
>JAPYTC010000207.1 GCA_029941685.1 Planctomycetota bacterium
CTTAAACTCATCTGAATACTCATTCAAATCACAAAACACTTTCACATTGGCGCGCAAATCTTTAACCCCAGGGCTAGGCCAATCAGTGCCCCACAACACGCTCTCACCAAGAGACTCTAAGCGCGGTAAATACTTGGGCAAGTACTGCGGCGGAATACCCGACAACTCGACGTAAACATTACGATGTCGTCGCGCCACGAAAAACGCCTGCTCGTACCAAAATGGACGCCCTGCGTGCGCCATAACTATTTTTAACTTGGGGAAATCAATAGCGACATCATCGAGATCTAAGGGATCGCCTAATCGTGATCGCGCTCCAGGAAAAACCGAAGTACCGGTATGAATCATAACTGGCACACCACGTTCTTCGCACGCAGCGTAAACGGGGTAAAACTTTTTATCACGCGCCGACAATTCTTGATGCGGCGGATGAATTTTAATACCGTCGATTTTGAGTTCGTCTAACAACCGCACCATCTCGGCAGGCACATCATCACAAAAATCTGGGTGAACACCACCCCATGCAAAAAAGCGCTGTGAATCGACATTGCGGTATTCAGCAATCCAATCATTGCACGACGCGTCCCAGCCCATTAACTTAGGTGACACATAATTAATTAAACCGGCACGCGCGATGCCCTGTGTTTCGAGGTGCGCACTAAAATCTTTAGGATTACGCTGATAATGCAAAATAGCTGCGACATCACTACGCCCTGCTTCGATAGTCTTGCGCGGTGCATCTTTAATTTGTTCCCACGGCTGAATATGCACGTGAAAATCTACGATGTTATCAGGAATTCCCATCTATCAGTTTGTCGGCCGCTGCAGTGGCACTAAGTTCACCCGCTTGCACTTGCAGCTCAATTGTTTTCAACGCTGCTGCGTCTAAAGAAGAACTAAAATCGTCGAGCAAACGGTTTTTGATAAGCGACCACATCCACTTGGTGTTTTGCTGCTGACGCTTGCTATCCCATTCGCCGCATTCATGCATTACTGCTGCATGCTTGGCAATGCTTTGATACAACTCGTCGTAGCCCACCGACTCAAGCGCCGAAAGGCAAAGCGTGGACGGCTGCCATTTCTCGCTAGTCGGCGTGAGGTAATGCAAGGCCGAGGTGTACTCATTGGCGGCCGCTTTAGCGCGATTGATGTTGTCGCCATCAGATTTATTAATGGCGATTAAATCTGCGAGTTCAATAATACCTTTCTTGATGCCTTGCAATTCATCGCCTGCTCCGGCGAGCATTAACACCAAAAAGAAATCGACCATGTCGGCGACTACTGTCTCGGATTGGCCGACGCCAACCGTTTCGACTAACACCATGTCGTAGCCAGCAGCTTCGCATAGCAAAATGTTTTCGCGAGTGCGGCGCGCTACTCCGCCCAAATTATTTGAGCTCGGGGATGGGCGGACAAATGCGTTATCTGACAAAGCCAAGTCGTTCATACGTGCTTTGTCAGCAAGAATACTGCCACCTGTAATAGAGCTAGATGGATCGACAGCCAACACCGCCACGCGATGTCCGCGTTCAATTAAGTACATGCCGTAGCTATCTAAGAATGTCGATTTACCAACCCCGGGTACACCGGTCACGCCGATGCGGTGCGAATTACCGGTCTGCGGCATCAACAAACTCAACAACTCTTGCGCCAACACTTGATGCTTGGGCAGGGTCGATTCAACCAAGGTCATTGCCCGCGCTAATGCCGAACGGTCGCCAGCAATAAGAGCTTTGGCAAGTTCCGAAGGCGACGGGAAATCAGCCATTTAACTTGTCGAGTAATTGCAAAGCAGCATCAGGAATCACTGTGCCTGGGCCAAATACCGCAGCGGCACCAGCAGCAAACAAAGCGTCGTAATCTTGAGGAGGGATTACCCCACCGACAACCACCAACATGTCGCTGCGCCCAAGTGAATCTAATTCTTTGCGCAACGCTGGAACCAAAGTCAAATGCCCCGCCGCCAACGACGATACGCCGACAATGTGCACATCATTTTCGATTGCTTGACGCGCGGTTTCTTCTGGAGTCTGAAACAAAGTGCCTATATCGACATCAAAACCCAAATCAGCAAAGGCTGTAGAAATAACCTTTTGCCCACGGTCGTGACCATCTTGGCCCATCTTCGCCACCAATATACGCGGACGCCGTCCGCTACTGTCAGCGAATGCTGTAACGCGCTTTCGCACTTTGTCGAGGTCGGAGCTTTGGTGCTTCACGGTACTACTATAAACTCCCGAGACTGCCGTTACCTTAGCTTGATGACGTTGATATACCTTTTCAAGGGCATCTGACATCTCGCCCACTGTAGCCTTGGCGCGCCCCGCCTTAATGCATAAATCAAGCAAGTTGCCGCTATTGTTCGCCGCGGCGTCGGTTAAAGCGTCGAGCGCAGCAAGGGTAAGTGACTCATCGCGTTCATCACGCAATTGCTTTAAACGTCCAATTTGTTCGGCATAAACGCTGGCGTTATCCACCGACAACACCGGGATATCTTCATTGACATCAACCACATACTTGTTCACGCCAACAATGGTTTGCTCACCCGAATCAATGCGCGCCTGAGCCTGCGCCGCTGCTTCTTCGATACGCAATTTCGGCACGCCACTTTCAATCGCCTTAGTCATGCCACCAAGTTCTTCGATTTCGGCCAAATGCGCGCGCACTTTCTCTGCCATTTCATGAGTTAGCCGCTCAACCAACAACGACCCTCCCCAAGGATCAGGTGGACGGCAAGTGCCCGATTCTTGCTGCAACTGAATTTGCGTATTACGCGCAATACGTGCTGAGAAATCAGTCGGTAACGCTAAAGCTTCGTCGAGTGAATTGGTATGCAACGATTGGGT
>JAPYTC010000208.1 GCA_029941685.1 Planctomycetota bacterium
CGTGGAACATTTGCGCGGGCTTCAAGAAAATCAATCTAATTCTTAATGCGCCATGAAAGTTACTTCATAATCTAAGGTTTGTAATTAAACAAATCTGGCAATTTGTATTTTACGCCTACCGCGAGATTCAGGGCATCACGCACGATGCGCATGGTGTTTCCGGTCAGCTTACGGCCCTTGCAGGCGCGCTTCACCATCTTGTGAGTGATCGGACCAACCGACGCCTTCACCAGATCATTTGGCTTGAGGTGGTGTTCGGCAAGAATAGCCGCAATTGGCTGCTGGCCCATGTCGTGTGATGAATTACTCATCTAACTACGACTCTTCATCGGCCACAGCATCGTGCGCTGTGGCTGCTTCAACCAATCACGCATTGTCTGCTCGGCAGCCTTAAGTTGACGCCAGCGTGCGCCAAGAATCATCTGCGACACCGCTTGTTGGCTAACTTGCATATCGGCCGCTACATTTGCCTGGCGCTTATAAGTACGGTATGAACGCACCGCCGCCAAACGTGTTTCGGTGAAGTTCAGCACAATCGTGCGATGTAGGTCTGCAATCGAGTTCGCCATCGCAATTTCATCAGCCGACTTAGAGGGTAGCTCAGCCTGCAATACCTGATACTTCTTCATCTTGCCTAACGCCTTAAGGGCCTTCTCGCGGACGGCGTCATCTTGACCTGCTGCACCAGCGGGGGGAGCAGAGACTAAGGCGTGTTGCAAAGGAGCTGGCCAGGCGGCTTCTTGTAAGGCAACTACCACGTCAAAGCACGCTGTAGATTTGTTGAGAACTACCGTACCCTTTAAACCGTCGCCACTAATAACAACCGGCGCGCCTAGTATTTCGGCAAAACGCGCGCTGAGTTCTTCAATACGGGCACCAAATGCCTGATTAAGGTCAAACTTGGATTTTTTTCCAAGACCAAAAGCGAGTCCGTAGCGTTGAGCGGTAGCCATTCTCCCCTTATGCTAAAAAGTTGCACGCCTTGTTTCCACAAGTTACACTACTTTCATGAGAAATCTTGTAAATACTTTTTTGTTTTGTGTGCTACTGGTCGGATTTGCCTCTTGCTCTGGCGAGGCATCTACCGATCCTGCCGTATCAGAGGGAGTCGCCAAGTCGACAGTTTGCTGTAGTGGCAACTGCGAGGCGCCAGCGGGTACATGTTGCAACGACGACGGCACTTGCAACGATAGCCACGTCAAGTTGCCACTCGCGAAGAACCAGTAATTTATCTAAAAGGTAAACGAAAGCGAGAACGCTCCGCCGTAGCTGTTTTCACCGACAGCGCCGGCGAGGTCAAGGTGCATTACGCCGAACGGAGAAAACCCGAGGCCAGCGGTAGCCATATTGGCGTAATTATCTTCGAGGTCGATAATATAACCCGCGCGCAATTGTGCCCATTCCCATGACGTTTCAGCACCGATGCGCAAATATTGTGAATCGTCCGCGGTGATTTCCTGGAAACGGGTTGTAGAAGTTAAGTCGAGGTCGGCCGCTAGAGTAATTGGGCCGTTGGTATAGGCGATGCCGGTACTTAGGGTCGGATTTAGTTTGTAGTTGTAAAGCCCAGTAAGCCCCGCAAAAGTGCCTCCCATCATGTTTCGTGCGGCTAAGCCGACTCGTACATTGTCGTTAAGCATAGTGGTAGCGCCGAGATCGATGTTGAAATTATCGTCGGTGAAGCGATTTTCGTTATCGATTTGTCCGTCTAGATCTAAGGAATCGTCCGCCGCGGCGGAGATAGCGAGAATTTCGATGCTTTGGATTTTAGGGGTGATGCCAAAGGCAAACATACGTTTGCCTATTTTGAACTCTTTAGCCATAGCGAAGCCTACCTCGGTACGGAAAGAGGCGAGCAAGAAAGCTCTGGAGCCAATGGTTGGTATCGCATTACCGCCGGAATTGTTAATAAGGCCAGCATCGTCTGGGTCGATATCCATAAAACCGTCGCCTTCGATAGCGGTGCTAATGACAAGCGCAGCATTAAAAGATTCGGATGGGATGGCGATAGATATGCCACTGCCTGCTGCGACACTGAAATGCTTATCGCTCAGCGCATTGAGGCTGTCGGCTAATGCCCTGAGATCATCTATGCTGCCGGTGCCGCCACTCAACTCATCGAAGGTGGTGTTGAAGCTGTCAATGGCGTCGAGTAGGTTGCTGCGGTCGCTGAGCGACATGCCTATGTTTGGCACAGCGATACCCCAATCGTCATCTTTTTCGACGCTGTAGTTGGTGAGCAGCGCCGGATTGGTAAAACCTGCCGATAAGTAGTCGGCGCTGGCTATAGCTGTCCCGCCCATACCCAATTCACGCGGAGAATTTGATTGTGCCGTGGCTGGGGCCATAGCTAAGGCGCTTATCAAGCAGTAGAGGAAAGTTTTTGTCATGCCAATATCTTAGCTAAAAGCGTAATAACATTTCATAATATAGGGTAAGATTTCGGTTCACCAGTAGAAAGTCTACCTCCCCAATGAAAACAGCACTTATCACAGGAATTTCCGGTCAGGATGGTTCGTACCTTGCCGAACACTTACTCGACCTTGGCTACCGCGTTGTCGGCATGATGCGCCGTTCAGCGACACCGTCCACAGGGCGCTTTGCTGCGATTGAAGATAAAATAGAACTTGTCGCCGGCGACCTGCTTGACCAGTCGTCATTGATGCGTGTGATCAGCGATTGCCAACCTGATGAGGTTTACAACTTGGCGGCGCAAAGTTTTGTGCACTCGTCATTTACCGAGCCGATTCATACAGGAGAGGTAACCGGGCTAGGGGTAACACGCATTCTTGAGGCA
>JAPYTC010000209.1 GCA_029941685.1 Planctomycetota bacterium
GTATTCTTGTAGGGCGCGGTTCTGCTCGCGATGTGCTTGACCAAGGATGCCAGGCATATTGCTATCGCCTTCACTGAGCTGGCGAATTGCAGGCTCGAGGAAGCAGCGCACCACATCTTCGGTGCTGTGGCTGTCGGGGAGTTGCTCGAACCGGCGCAGGCGCTCAGCGTTAATCGGCTTGAGTGTTGCGCCGACGAGTTCGAAAAGCAGTTGTTCTTTGCAGCCAAAGTGATAGTTGACCGACGCCAAATTAACATCGGCAGCGTTCGTTATTTGACGTAGAGAGGTATTTTCGTAGCCACGAAGAGCAAAAAGCTCTTGTGCTGCATTGAGTATCTTACGTTTGGTGTCGGAGACTGCCATACACCCATATTAAAACATACGTTTGATTAAAACAAGTGTTTTATTTTTGACACTTAGGGCAATAGCAACTAGCGCGCTGACCGATGACCACATGGGCAATTTCCGCCTTACATTCGAGGCATTCCTGTCCTTCACGACCGTAAACCAGTAGCCTTTGCCGAAAATACCCAGGTTTGCCATCTGAGCCGACAAAATCGTTAAGGGTAGTGCCACCACGCGCAATTGATTTGCGCAACACCGCTTTGATATTTTTCACTAACAGCTTATATTCGTCGTCAGAAACCGCATTAGCGAGACGTAGAGGGCTAATTTTGCTCATGAATAGCGCTTCGGCGGCGTAAATATTGCCGATGCCGACCACCACCTTGGGGTCCATAATGAAGGTTTTGACCGATATAGAGCGCCTTTTTGCCTTTTCGATGAAGATTTTCGGCGAAAAATTGCGGGTTAGCGGCTCAGGGCCAAGATGGGCCAGTAAGCGGTGTTCGGCGGCAACTTCGGTGAAGGGCAGCCACAAACCGAAGCGTCGCGGATCGTGATAGCGCAATAATCCGCCGTCATTGAGGCGCACATCGATGTGATCATGCTTTTTTGGTGGCTCATGCTGGTCACATGGTGGGTGGTAGCGCAAACTGCCGGACATCCCTAGGTGCACCAGCAATTTCAGGTCATCGAGCTCGAAAATCAAATACTTCGACCGCCTCGTCAACTGCTGGATGGTTTGCCCCTTGGCTTTGCGCGCCATCGATGTCGGCACCTTGTAGCGCAGACCATGGTTTCGCACGGTGAGGCCAGTAATGACTCGACCGAGGATGTGGGGCGCAATACCCGCGCGTGTGGTCTCTACCTCGGGTAGTTCGGGCATTGTTTAAGCCGAAACGGTGTCTTCGGCCGGAAAGTCTTCTAGGAAGTAAACCAACATATATTCTTCGGCGGTGTGCTTCGGCCCCGGTATGTGGCGTAATCGGCGGGCGGCTGCTTGCAAGTGGCGCTCGCGATGGAAGTGATAAGCCTCAACTCCGACCCCGGAATCTTCGGGTTGCGCGGGCTCTAGACCAAGCGCTTCTTCAGCTTCTTCGGGTGTCATTGAGGTTAGCCCGCTTTCAGCCATTAATTGCTCGAGGTCGTGCAGTTGCTCAGACGACACGCCAATCAAAAACTCTTGAAAGGCCAGGCCTTCGTCTCGACTCATGCGTTCGCGGCAGAAATGGTCGACGAATTCTGGCGCACACCCCGCTTGGAGCAAGCGCATGATTTCGGAAATGCCGAGCAAAGTGCCCACGCTAACCACGATGTTGCGGCGCGCTTCCCAGACAGCTTCGAGGAGTGGGAAAAATTTGCGTATGGCCTGAGATGGGTTGGCGTCCCACAGTGAAGTTAGGCTGCGAACAGCTTTGTCGCGCACTGAGCGCGGTAGGGCAGAATCCATTGAAACACTTAAAAGAAGCTCTTCAGCGAGCTTTAAGTAACCACAAGCGTGAATTCGCTTTTCGATGGTTTTGAATAATTCATTATTGTCAGGAGCAACTTCTTCCGTGAGGTAACGGACAAGGCGCCAGAAATTTAGACGCGCCATAGTTATTGACCGCCACAACAACGACCGTGTGGGCAGATACATTTCGTAATCGGCATCGGTAGCGTTGGCAATCAATTCGACCAAGGTGAACAACGAACGTTCGCGGCGTCCGAGTGATTTTTCTTCTAAGACCGCCGGGAATGATTCAAGCGAATCGCGGATAGAATGAATGCGATTAATGTGCTTGGTGCACAACTTTTGGAAGTGTTCAGCGTCTTGGTGATCGCTGGTTTCTAGGACACCCCAGAATTCAGTTAACGCACTCTGCTCGCGTTCTGTAAACGGAGTGTCTCGGCCAAAATGTAACTCGGGTGCAACCACACCCTCAGTGTAATGATTAATATGATTATTGCAATACACTTACAAGGTATTGTATTGGCGATCGCCCGCGTCTCCGAGGCCAGGCACGATGTAGCCATGCTCGTTTAGTCGCTCATCAAGAGCCCCGAGATAAATTTTCACATCAGGATGGGCTGCTTCAACCGCGGCGATGCCTTCGGGGGCAGCGAGCAGCGCCAAGAATCTGATATCGGTTGCTCCCCATTTTTTGAGAATATCAATCGCGGCAATCGCGGTGCCACCGGTGGCCAACATCGGGTCAACCAGCAAACAAATGTCGGCAGGCTCGTTGCCTAACTTTTCATAGTAGGTGACTGGCTTTAAAGTTTCTTCGTCGCGAAATAAACCTAGGTGCCGCACCTTTGCTTGCGGAATCAATTCGAACAACGGCTCGGCCATACCCAAACCCGCGCGTAACACTGGCACAATTGCTAAGGTCGGCGTTAACTCAGATCCACGAAATTCGGCCATTGGCGTTTCGATGACGTGCTCGCGAGTTGCAATGTCTTGAGT
>JAPYTC010000210.1 GCA_029941685.1 Planctomycetota bacterium
TGCCCACTATGAAAGCTATTACCTGCTCTGCAGTTTTCGATAGTTGCCAATTGCGCATCAAGCACCACTTGATAAACATCACGCTGCGCATCACTAAACTTTGCATTTACTGGGAAGGTACGAGTGATGTCGGCAGCATATCCTTGGTATTCGGCGCCCGCATCGATCAACAATAAATCGCCATCACCTAGTGGCTGATCATTTTCAGTGTAATGCAAAATACAAGCGTTTTCGCCACCAGCAACAATCGATGGGTAAGCCCACCCGTCGGCATGGCTGCCATGAGCTCGGAAATAATGATGCAGCATCGCCTCAATTTCATATTCACGCATTCCGGGTGCAGCCTGATTCATTGCCACAGCATGGGCTTCGCCAGAAATCTTAGCAGCAGCCAACATTAAAGAGATTTCGTCAGCCGATTTAATCAGACGCATCTCATTAACTACAGCTGCGTAGTCGATAATAATCTGCGGCGCCTGGTCTCCTAAACGTGATTTGGCGCGTAATCCCGCGCAACACTCGGCGACTAGCGCATCTAGTTCGTCGTTTTCACCAACCGAGTGCCACAACCGTTTGGCCGCAGTGATGGCCTCCATAGCTGCACCATCGAACTCGTCGTTAACGTCGGCATTGTCGAAAGCTAGTTTTTCTTCGGCACCCTCAGGGCCAAGGCGACGCCCATGCCAAGTTTCTTGCAAAGGGTCTTTCGGTAACACGAACAAACATTCTTCAGCGATGTCGGCCACACCCTTAGCCAAGATCAAATACGCATCAGCTTCGTGACATCCGGTCAAATACCAGAAAGACGACGACTGGCGAAAACGAAAATCGACATCATTATTGCGGGTAACCTGAGATGCGCCAGCGAAAATGGCGACATCACCATCTTGCATTTGCGTGAAGAACTTTTTGCGGTTGGCTGTGAACATACGGAGACGCTCTTAAGAGCGTCCCATAGTGTCGTTGCGCACAGGGCTGGGGTCAATCGATTTAGGCTTACAAGCTTTATATCCATGCCCATTACGCTTCATTGCCACAAACAGTTTCGACAGGTACGGATCAAAATGGCTTCCGCCGTCCTTTTCGATGATATTTAGAGCACGCTCTATCGGCATTGCGTCTTTATATGAGCGTTTAGTGACTAGGGCATCGTATGCATCGGCGATAGCCACGATTCGGCCTTCGAGCGGAATGGAATCGCCCGCCACACCCATTGGATAGCCGCGGCCGTCCCAACGTTCGTGATGAGAGCGCGCAATGTCAGCCATATCACGCATACCTGGTAGCGCAGCAAGAATGCGGTCGCCAGCTAGCGGATGGCGCTTCATCGTGGCAAATTCTTGGTCCGTCAACGCCCCCGGTTTTAACAGAATGTCATCTGGCACTGCAACTTTACCGATATCGTGTAGCAACGCGCCGATGCGCAAGGTCTCCATGCGCTCACTGTCAAAATCTAAGCGCTTACCCATTTCAACAGCATAAACCGCAACTCGTTGGCTATGACCACTGGTGTAACGATCTTTCGCCTCGATGGTTTTACTTAATGCAATTGCGGTCTCAAGATATATCTTACGCGCATGTTCGGTGGACGTCGTCATTTCACCAAGCGCGGCATGGAAATGTTCAATAACATTTCTAACTTGCGAACACCCTACTTGCGCGGTTCGCTCACAATAATTGCCTTTACGCATTTGTTCAAGAAGGCGATGGATGCCCCTGAAACCGCGTAACGCAAAGCGCATGTATAAAAAGCACAGCAAACCGACACTAGCTGCGATGGTCAAACTAAGAGAATCCACTATTGCCATCCACCTTGTGGACGGCAGTTTTGCGCGCAACACCAAAGTTCCGAGTGGCATGAGTGAACCGCCAACCTCGGCAGTAAATTGATATTCGTTGCTTGCTAATGCTGGCAGATTGGCCGAATTGCTGGCGCCGAACTTCCATACCTGTTGGTTGGCATCAAGCAACAATACTGTACTGTCAGCAAAGCGCATACTCATAGTTTTTTGCACACGTAGATCTTGCCCTGTATCTAATGGCTTAGAGATGTCGTCTGCTAGATTTTGCAGTTGCGGCTGAATCACAGTTCGCTGTTCTGCTATGAAAAGACGCTGCTGTTCTACATCAATAGCTCGCGCGCTAAGCTGCACTACTGCCCAAGTGACCACAGCAGCAAGAAAAGCAACTTGCAGGGCAAAGCTAATTCCACGGTGCGCTACAAATGATTTTGCGGAGCCGTTGTTGGCGGTAACTGGTCGGAACAAAGATGACATCTACCATTTATCGACGTTTTTCGCTGTTTACTGTAGCTTATTGCATTAAAATAGGCCTAATGATAACAAGCTTGTCAACCATTTTTCTTTTGAGCCTGTGCATGCAAACGTCTTCTCCTGAAGAAGTTAGCGCCTTCGAGCTAAAAGGAAACTTTGATCTCGGCATTACTATGATTGGTGGAAACACTAAATCGGCCAATAGTGCGTTAAATTACGATTTCAGCTACCTGCGTAGTGTCCACAAAATTGATTTCGACTTTCATTACCAAGGTTTGCGCGACACCAATCTCGTCAGCAATATCTCGCAAACCAGTTCGCGGCTCTATCGCTCAAGCTTGCAATATAATTACTTTTTGTCAAAAGATCACAAAACATATCTCTGGACAAACATTGCCAACCGCCAAGATCAACCGAATGGCCTAATAAGTCGCCTTAATG
>JAPYTC010000211.1 GCA_029941685.1 Planctomycetota bacterium
AGCTAAAGCAATACGTGAGCGCTCGCCAAAAGAAAATACTTTGGCACGTTCGCCCAATCGCCGATCACCGAGTCCGAGCTTAATCAACAAGTCGACGCACTTGCGAAGCTTGCCCTTGCGTGGCAGCAAAGTATTGAGCTCATTAAGCGGCAAAGTAAGCCACTCGCGCATTGCGGCCCCACGGTAGCGGATATCTAAAAGCTCGTCACGTAAGGCGAGCCCATCACAACCATTACATATGGCAGCGTAGTGGTCAACAGCCAAACCTTTGCACTGCGCGCAAGCACCGCGCTTAGGAGACGCGACAAAGTCACTCGCCGAAAACCCACGCTGCTTAGCATGTGGGGTCGCAGCAAACAAATCGCGTAATTCGCTCATGCATCCAGCCAAAGTTGCAAGGGTACTGCGCGCAGCCACCGACAACGAACGTTGCAACAACGAATGCACTGAACCACGACTTAAGAAAGGATGCGTTTTTTGTAAGTCTTTAAGCCGCGGCCATAACTCTTCGGCGAATAAAGTGCTTTTACCGCTTCCTGAAACGCCACAAACAGCAACAATACATCCCATCGGAAATACTAGTTTGGGAATGTTTAAGTGTCGAGCTGCTAGTTTCTCGAACAGGATTTCTTTGTAGTCTATTAATTGTGCTGAGGCAAATCCGGTAGGTGCTGTGATTGATAAACTGTCTAGTGAACCCGTGCCACAGATTGTCCCCCCATCCTTTCCTGCGCCTGGCCCGACAACGATGCAGCTATCGGCAGCAGCAAGGAATTCATAACAGGGGTCGGCGGTAATCACGGTGTTTCCCGCTGCAACTAATTTTCGGAACAGGGATGCTACCTTTACACGCTCATGACCATGGAGTCCGATTCCTGGTTCGTCAAAAACTAATGTCTGGCCACTACGCGACTGTGAAATCCAAGTTAATAATTCGATGCGTCGCGCTTCACCCAGGGACAAAGTTGCGAGTTGTCTATCGACTTGTAAATGATGCAAACCGCATTCAATTGCAAAACTGACTAGACGCGCCGCCGCACTTTGGTCCTGATTGTCAAGCAGCTTGCCCCACTCTGATAACGGCGCGCAAAGCAAGTCGTACCAATTATTGTTACCTAGTAGTCGTAACCGTAAATTGCTGCTGTCATGACTGAGATGACATTCTGCACAGTAATCATCGACTTGATATTCGGCGAAGTCATCTTCAACGACAACTGCAACACGCGCCTCCAAAGAATGAGCTGCGTTGAGCCCTTCAGCAGCACGTTGTAGATGGTCGTTTAGACCTTTGAAGCGATCATGTAGCAACCATGAACCAGCAGCCAAGGTATCGCCGACATCCTCAATGCGATGTAATGCGCCGTCAAGGTAGTATCGAGTTAGGCCTTGCCTCAGCAATTCGTCGGTAGAAATTTCAGCAGAGGTACGCGACAAAATCATGACTACTTGATTACCCTTTACCCTTTTTGATAAATCGTCGATTACTGCAGCGGAAGAAAATGGTTGCCAGCTGTGGTCGCAGTTGGCGCAACAAAAGCTGCCGAGTCGTTGCCACCAGCTCTGTAGCAATGGGTGCAAATGCAGCATGTCGATTAACTGAGTCTGACGACGACGGCGCGGTATTTCACCGGCAGATGCTAATACTGGTGTGAGACCGGTAATGTCATCAGCAATGTTGTTGTTATTGAAGTTGCTGACAATCGCAGCTGGATTATTAAGCAGCTCGAATTGGCGCGTTGACCAAGCTTGTAATCCACCAAACAGTAACGATGTTTTACCCGAACCTGATGGTCCAGTAATAGCAGTCCATTTATTCTTCTCGATGCGGACGTCGCCGCCTTGCCAATTCGCAACGCGTAATTTATTTATCTCAATATGCGTTTGGCTCAATCGCCTTCGCCTAGATCTGGATAATTTTGATCGCGCCCTTCGAGTAATTCTATGCGCAAAGCATCGACTAGCTGAGCATTACCGGCAATGATATTTCGCGAAGTCAACCACGGCTTGCCTGGCACTATTGTGTCGGCCACACCTCCTGCGCGCTCGACTAAGTATGCGCCGGCCGCAACATCCCATGGTGAAAGGTGCAGTTCCCAGAACGCGTCAAGGCGTCCGCATGCTACGTAGGCCAAATCTATTGCTGCAGCACCCATTCGTCTAATGCCACGCTGCTTGAGAAACAAACGGTTAAAGTTTTCGAGGTTGTTGTCGTTTAAAACATGGCGCTTATATGGAAAGCCAGTCGCCAATACCGCATCACCTAATTGCGCGGTATCGCTGACAGAAATCTCGCAGCCATTGAGCTGAGACACCTGTTGTTGTGAGGCACTAAAACACTGCTCAAGAACCGGTAAGTAAATTACTGCTAGGTCTACTTTTTTGTCAACTAGGCGTGCAATTGAAACAGCATACATCGGCAATTGCTGAACAAAGTTTACTGTTCCGTCGAGTGGATCAATACACCACTGCACGCTCTCGCCGTCATCGGCAGCGCAACTCTCTTCTGCCCAAAAACTAGTGCCGGGAAACTCGCTGCGTAGTCGCGCAATAATATGTTCTTCGGCAGCGAGGTCGGCGGCCGTAACCAAATCACGCGAAGCACTTTTCGACGACACTTGATTGGCGTCTAACCGTCCGGCGAAGTCGAGAAGAAG
>JAPYTC010000212.1 GCA_029941685.1 Planctomycetota bacterium
GATTAATACTAAAGCCAATTTCTTGACATACCCCAGTGTTCACCCCGAGGTTTAGCAAACTGATACACGCCAATGCTTGGCGAGTTGTTAACTGCTTGGCTTCTTTTATTTGTCGGAGCGCTTGCTTCAAATCAACGGTCAACGCCACCCGCGCGCGGGTATCGTCACTATATTGCTGCCGCACCGAGCGCTCGTAGCTCGCGACTTCGTGACCGTAATTAGACACTGCCAACAATTGCTCGCTACTTGAAGAACCAAGAGTACGTTGATTCGATATCTGATACAAATGGCCTATTGCGCGCGAACCTTCGCCGTGGACTCCGCGCACCGCCAAGCCCGCAGCACGGGCAGCCTGTAATGAACGCTGCAACGGAACTTTAGCTCTTGCGAGTGCCGGAAGATGGAGCATGATGCTAGCACGCATACCACTACCCGTATTTGTTGGGCAAGAAGTTAAGTAACCGTAGTCTTCGCTAGTGGCGAATTCATGAACCGTAGACACTATTCTCTCGACTCGTTGCGCGCGACGTAACGCCGAATCAAGATCAAGGCCTTTAGAAATACCTTGAATGCGGTAGTGGTCTTCTTCGTTAACCATTACCGAATGTGCGCCGCGCAAACCGTAAAAAAGCATTGTGGGTCGCTCGACATTTAACAACTCACGCGAAGCGAGATTACGCTCGAGAACGAAATCTTTAGACGAGTCCGTTAATGAACGTACTTCGAGAACATTGCCATCGATGTCACAGCTACGCAATTCGGTTGAAGCGGCCGCCAATATCTCTTCGGCAGCGGCTACATCTAATTGCTCTGGGAAAGCGCAATCAGCGACATTACGCGCCAACCGGACTCGCGCACTTACGACGACATCTTCGAGCGGACCACCGGTTTTTAACCACGCCGGAGTCGTTTGGAGTAATGCCTGTAAGCGCGTCTCTATCGACATTAGAGGATCGTCTTTCCGAATGCACTAGCGACTAGATGCACCATGTTTTTTGCGCTCTGATTGCAATTGTCAAGCAGAGGATTGAGCTCGACGATTTCCATGGACATCATGTTTTGAGTCGCTGCAAATTCCTCGAGCATAAAGTGAGCTTCACGGAAGTTAACTCCGCCGGGGACAGTTGTTCCGACACCCGCCACTACTTCAGGGTCGAGGCCGTCAACATCGAAGCTGAGATGGAAACCGTCTGTGTCAACATTAACTACCTGCAATACTTCTTTGACAACTTGGGGCATACCCTTGGCGTCGATGTCCGCCATCGTCCACACGTTAATTCCTGAATCGCGAACAAGCTTAGCTTCGCCGGCATCAATATCGCGGATGCCAACCAATGCCACATTTTCTGGAGAAAGCATTGGTGAATTAATGGCTATTGAAGAAAGAGCATCAGAGCAGCCATCAATGCCAAGCAAATGAGCCAATGGCATGCCATGGATGTTACCACTTGGCGAGGACTGCGGTGTATTCATATCGCCGTGTGCATCGAACCACACAACACCAAACTTTTTAGATTTAGCAGCGCAATGATTTGCGATTCCGGCGATAGTTCCCATTGCAATGGCATGGTCACCACCAAGGACTAATGGCGTCGAACCATTATTCATTATTTCTTCGACACTAATGCTTAAGTCACGGCACACTTGTAGAATTTCTTGTTCAAAGCGAGCTGACTTATCACCAAAACCTTGGAGCGCTTCGCAGGATGGCACATGAATGTCGGACTGCGACCCTATCTCAAATCCTAATTGGCGTAAAGCACTGTCGATACCTGCGGCACGTAGTGCACCCGGACCCAAATCAGTACCTCGACGTGATGCACCTAAGTCCATTGGCACGCCAACTATTTTCACTGTACGTTCGTTTAATTTACTCATGTTATTCAGGGTTGACACCGAGGATAGAAATAACTTTAGCCGTCATCTCTTCTTGTTTTGCTTTATCGTCTGACTCGAGATTCATCCGCAAAAGAGGTTCTGTATTAGAAGAACGCACATTGACCCACCACCATCCAGGTGTTTCGACTTCGCCATAGGCGATGGTCACACCATCTAAATCATCGATGATATCGGCATTGCTGAATTCGCTACGCAGGCGATCCATTGCGCCTTGCTTGTCGTCGATATGGAAGTTAACCTCACCGGTTGAGTGATAACACATCAACTCGTCAAGGAGTTCAGAGAATTTCTTTTCGCTGCGTGAAAGTAAGTTCAATACACTCAGCAGAATAATTTCTGAATTGTCGGCGTACCAATTATCACGGAAGTAGTAATGCCCTGACAACTCGCCGCCAAATGGTGCGTCGTACTGACGCATCGTCGCTTTGAGGAATGAGTGGCCGACGCGTTCTTTACGCGGGACTCCGCCGTGATCGAGAATCGTCTTGGGCAGAATCCATGACGAGCGCAAATCGTAAACGATTGAAGCGCCTGGCTCATTCTTTAAAGCTACACGGGCAACTAGAGCCGTAACAACATCGTTGCCGATTGCACGTCCGCGATCGTCAACGAAACAGCAGCGATCAGAGTCGCCATCGAAAGCAGCTCCGAGCTCGGCGCCTGTTTCGACCACGAGTTTTTGTAGATCAACCAAAGTACTTAGCTTTAGAGGATTGGCCTCGTG
>JAPYTC010000213.1 GCA_029941685.1 Planctomycetota bacterium
TTGTACAGCTTGTCGCAATCACGCGTCTCGAAAATACTTGGCCGTATTACCGAGCGTTTGCGTGTTCGATTCGAAGAGCGGATTTAGCAAGGGTGTAAAAACCAAGCGTGTCGCCCAGCACTTGTTTCAAATGCTTGAGCGGAATCATGTTCTTGCCATCAGAAGGCGACTCAAGTGGACGCGGATGTGTCTCGATGAAAAACCCGTTGTAGCCTGCTGCTGCTGCCGCACGCAGTAATATAGGCGCACGTCGCCAATCGCCACCAGTGCTGTCGCCCTCTGAGGCGGGCTGTTGGACCGAGTGAGTGGCGTCGATGATTAGGGGGTAATCTTTGTAGCGAAAGTCGGGAATGCTGGCAAAATCGACTACTAGGCGGCCATAGCCAAAGAAGGTGCCGCGTTCGGTGAGCATGATGTTGTTGTTATCGCAAGCTTCGACTTTGGCTGCCGCATGACGCATTGCAGAAGGCGCCAAGAACTGGCCTTTTTTGATGTTTACAAAGCGACCTGTGCTTGCGGCTGCACTCAGTAAATCAGTTTGACGGCATAAGAAAGCTGGAATTTGCAGGACATCTGCAACTTTGGCAACTTGCTCGCAATGCTCTGGGAGGTGAACATCTGTAACGATAGGGACATTAAGTTTCTCGCGGATCTCGGCGAGGATGTCGAGCCCTTGCGCGATACCAACCCCCCGGTCAGCGTCATTAGATGTGCGATTAGCTTTATCGAACGACGCTTTGAAAACCCAGTTGAAGCCTAGGTCGTGAATTTCATCGGCAATTTGACAAGCGATATCAACGGTTTGTGGTCCTTCGATGGCACACGGGCCGGCCAACAGGATTGGGCGGTCGTCGCCGAGATTAAGCAAAGTGGGAGCGTGACTCATGTGGTGGTTAAGATGGGAACTTGAGATTGGTCGAAGTCTAATTCTACAGCAGAGTAGCCAGCAAAATCGCCGTCAATTTGAACGGGAGCCGCTTCTTTGCCTTTGATGACAACGTGCTTAGCACTGAGGCATGTTACATGTGGATGCCTACGCAATTGTCCACTTGCTGCAGCTAGTGCGAAGAGTCCGCCGCTAAGAATATTAATGTCCTTAAACAAAAACAGCTCCCACAGTTGGTCATCGAGGGCACTATCGCCAAGTCGCAGAATTGGGCTGCCGTAAATATCTACTCCTGATACAATGCCATACGCAAAATCGCCAATTTCTTTGCCGTCGGCAATAACGGTTTGCATGCGCGGTCGCCAATTTTTCAAAGCAAGGCCAAGCGGCTTGATGTACTGCGCCATGTGAATGGGACCGTTGCGGTGTTCGTCCATGATGCGCATCATTTCGCCATCGAGGCCGAAGCCGATGCAAAGAAATGAGCGTTGGCTAACCGTGGTGTCGTCGCGTTGTAAAGTTACGATTGGTACGTCGATGACTTGCGAAACACCGCGTTCGAGTAAGGTGACCGTGTCGGAAGGTCGCTTTGATATTTTCAGGACGTGCGCTAACACATTTGCAGTGCCCAATGGCGAAATTGCAATCGGTGGTGGCGGGCAACTAAAGCCATCGACGGCAGCATTAATGGTGCCGTCGCCACCTACTATGACTAAGCGCTCGGCAGTCTTGGCCGTGCGTTCGGCCCAATCACAAACATCTTGACGGCTACGGCTGAAGTGAATGCCAACATCGTGACCACGCGTGCTACACAATTCGGCAATGCGTTGTGCGCGCTCGGTGCCCCGGCCGCTACCCGAATTTGGGTTTGCAATGATTTCAATGTTCATGAGACAGTGCTGGCATGGTAGCCTGTGGCGATGTCCAGCTCACAGAGTGTAGCACCAACCCTGTTCTCAGGGGTAGGCGGAGTCTTAGGCTGCGGCTTTAGCAAGCATGTTTTGCCGTCCAATTCGCATTATTTTTCGCGTAACTTTTACCCTGATTTCCCGGCACAGCATCACCAGCTAGATCTAATAAACGACGGTGCCGCTTCTGAATTAATGGATAAGTTGCAGCCACGAACTGTCGTTCATGCCGCTTGCATTTCTAGCGCGCAGCAGTGTGCAGATGCCCCGAGTGTTTGCCAGCGTATCAATGTTGAGAGCGTTGCAGAAATAGCTGCAGCAGCGCGTCGCAATGACGCGCATTTGATTTACATCTCCACCGAGCAGGTGTTCGATGGTAGTGCACGCGCATACACCGAAGATTGCACTCCTTCAGCAGTGACCACTTATGGGCGCTCTAAAGCTCAGGCAGAGAGCGTTGTTCTCGATGCCGGAGGGGTGGTCGTGCGTTTGCCGCTGTTACTTGGCCCGGCCTATGACAAGACAGGCGGTGGCGCAGATTTCGCATTGCTACATGCCCTGGCCGACAACAGAGCGCCATCTTTATTCGTCGATGAATGGCGTGCGCCAGTAGCAGCGGACGAGATTTGGCCTATGATAAACATGCTCGGCGCAAGTAAAATGCGCGGAGTGTTTCACCTTGCAGGCGCTGATGTGTTAACTCGCTTTGAGTTAGGGCAGCTAGTTTGTAAGGCCGCAAATGTGTCAGCTGACTTTCGACAATCATCGATAGTTGACTTTCAAGGACCACCCCGAAGCCCGCGTCTTGCATTGAGC
>JAPYTC010000214.1 GCA_029941685.1 Planctomycetota bacterium
GTAAGGGAAGCTGCAAAAAGAACGTTAGGTGAGCGCCATTACGATGTGCAGCTAGTTGGTGGTATCGCCATGCATGAGGGTTCGATTGCCGAAATGGCAACGGGTGAAGGCAAAACGCTTGTGGCGACACTGTCTGCTTACCTCAACGCATTGTCGAGTAAAGTTTTTGTTGTAACAGTTAATGATTATCTTGCTTTACGTGACTCGCAATGGATGTCACCGGTTTACGAGTTTTTGGGGTTAGAGGTCGGCGCAATTCAATCTCCAATGTCACCAAGCGAACGTCATCCTATTTATGACGGAGACATTATTTATGCGACAAATAACGAGCTCGGTTTCGATTATTTGCGCGACAACATGAAGCAGCGCCTCGAAGATCAAGTGCAACGTCAGCTTGGTTTTGCGATCATCGACGAGGTCGACTCCATTCTCATCGACGAAGCACGAACGCCACTTATCATCTCTGGTCCTGCCACCGGCAATTCAGAGAAATACCGCGTTGGTATGCAGGTCGCACGCAAGCTTAAGCTCGACGAACATTTCGAAGTAAAAGAAAAAGAAAAGTCGGCGACTCTTACTGAAGACGGCATCGTGTTGGCGCAATCATCGATGAAGATTGACGATTTTTACACGGATGCTGCCAACATGGAATGGCCGCACATCATCGAGCAAAGCTTGCGCGCCTTGCACATGTATCAACCAGAAGTCGATTACGTGGTAAAAGATGGGCAAGTCATTATTGTCGACGAGTTTACCGGACGACTGATGGAAGGCCGCCGCTGGGGTGATGGCTTGCATCAAGCTGTTGAAGCAAAAGAAGGGTTACGCCCACGTGCTGAAAACCAAACTTTGGCAACGATTACTTTCCAAAATTACTTCAGGTTGTTTGACAAATTGTCGGGCATGACGGGTACGGCGATGACTGAGGCTGGCGAATTCGCTAAAATTTATAACCTCGACGTGGTCTCTATTCCGCCGAACAAACCCATCGCGCGTCTCGATGATGCCGATGTGGTGTTCCTCGAAATGAAAGACAAGTGGACTGCGATAGCCAATGAAATCAAAGAGGCTCAGGATAAAGGGCAGCCGGTGTTGGTCGGTACGACAAGTATCGAAAACTCCGAATTGCTTTCAGGCGTTTTGAGCCGCCGTGGTATTAAGCACGATGTACTAAACGCCAAGCAACATCAGCGTGAAGCATCCATTGTCGCGCAGGCCGGTCGTGTGGGGCACGTCACTGTGGCTACCAACATGGCGGGGCGTGGTACCGACATTGTGCTTGGTGGTAATGCCGAGGCGATGTTGCAAGCCGAAGTCGGCGTCAAGCAACTAGAAGTTGGTGGTGAGGGGTACGCTAAAGTCAAAGAAGAAATTGATTCAAGTCTAGAAGGCGAGCGCGAGCTTGTGCTCAACGCCGGTGGCTTATACGTTATCGGTACCGAGCGTCACGAATCACGTCGTATTGATAACCAGCTACGTGGGCGCTCCGGACGCCAAGGCGACCCGGGCCGTTCCCGATTCTTTCTGTCACTCGATGACCCATTAATGCGTCGTTTTTATCGTGATTGGGTCAAGAACTTCTTGTCGAAGGCCGGCATGGGCGACGGCGAACCGGTCGAGTCTAAAATGGTTTCTAATGCGATTAAGAAGGCACAAAAGAAGGTAGAAGACTATCACTTCGAAATTCGTAAGAGCTTGCTCGAGTACGACGAGGTGATGAACGAGCAACGTAAGATGATATACAAGCAGCGCCAAAGCGCGCTCGAGGGCGAATCGTTGAGTGAGCGCGTAAACGATATGGCTCGTGAAGTAGTGCGTGTTAATCTAGAAAACAACCTTGGTGACGGCAATGAAATCGAACCAGAATGGGAGATCATTAAAACGTTCATCGATCGCCGCTGGAACAGCGAGTTGACTCTCGAGCAGCTGCAAGAGCATGGTGTAAACCACGTTATTGATTTTGTAACCGAAGATTTTGAAGCTCATTACATCACTCGTGCCGAAGAGTTGGGCAGCGAGCCGATGGCACACCTCGAAAGTTTCTTAGTGCTTAACGCTATCGACACAAAATGGAAAGAACACCTTTACGTCATGGATGCCCTGCGTTCAGGTATCGGTCTTCGCGGTTACGCTCAAGTTGATCCAAAGAACGAATATAAGCGTGAAGGGCTCGAGCGCTTTGAAGAAATGCTGCTTAACGTCGCCGAAGAGGTGATATCATTTGTGCTGCGCGTTCAAATGAAGAGCGAGATCAATCAGCAGTCCGATGTTTATGCCGGGCAGCATGCATCCCACCCAAATTTTGGTGGCAGTGCATCGCGGACAGGTGCAGCCGGCAACCCTCTGGCTGCGAGGCCACAACGTCAAGTCGCTGTGGGTTACGACAAGCCTAATCCGGCTGCTCCAACGAATGCCGCGCCAACGGTAGCTGCCCCCAAGCCTAAGGTCGCGCGTAATGCACCTTGCCCTTGTGGCTCGGGCAAAAAGTACAAGCAGTGCCACGGTAAATAACTGATTTGATAGTCCAGCGCTTAGTCTTTTACGCCTATAACTTCTTGTTATCGGTGTTAGGCATTCTGTACTTGCCATGGTTCTTGATTAAGT
>JAPYTC010000215.1 GCA_029941685.1 Planctomycetota bacterium
TGCTGCAGCAGTATCGTTGGATGCTGCCGCCACACATTTTGAACCACCCTTAATTACGTGGCAAAGATCGCCGTCTTTCTTTAGGCAAAAGCCAAGTGACTGACGCCAGAAATAAGTTTGGTTGTACCACTGGCAGCGCGTATCGAGCATGATGTTGCCGCCGATAGTGCCCATGTTACGCAATTGCGGACCACTTACTTGACGTGCAGCTGACGCCAAGCCAGGCGCAAGTTGTTGAATTAATTCATTTGTTTCAACATGGGTTAGCGATTCCATTGCGCCGATGCGCAGCCCACTATCGCTTTGACTTATGCCAAACATCTCTTCTACACCGTTGAGTGCAATTAAATGTTTCGGATCGAGCAGGCGATGCTTTAAATTTGGATTGATATCGGTGCCACCAGCTATAAATCGCGCATCTTCATTTTGTGCAATCGCCGCCACCGCTTCATTCACTGAAGTCGGATTAATCACCTTGAATTTTGGCATCCTAAGCATTGTTTACACCCTCCTTCTTTTCGTTGAGTGCGGCTAAAACTTTTGCCGGAGTAAAGGGTAGCTCGCGTAAACGAATACCAACCGCATCATAAATAGCATTAGCGACCGCTGGGATAGCAGAGTGGAGCGGACCCTCGCCAGCCTCTTTTGCCCCATATGGACCTTCTGGGTCGATACTTTCAACAATTATCGCTTCAATTTCGGCAGTGTCTAATGTTGTCGGTATTCGATAATCAAGCAACGACGGCCCCGCATGTAATGAAAAGCGATTCATGTCGTGGTTCTCGAGACTGACCTCGGCAGCACCCATGTAAGTGGAGCCCTCAATTTGACCACGCACTAAAATTGGATTAATCGCGCGTCCGCAATCGTGTGCGACCCAAATGGTGTTGACAATGATTTCGCCAGTTTCAATGTCGACCTCGACCTCAGCAACATGACTAGTAAATGAATAGGCGGGTGATGTTCCGATGGTGCCGCCACGATAATCACCGCCCAAGGTGGGGGTGTTGTAAGAACCTGTCGAGCCAAGCGTGTCGAACTTTTCTTCAGTGATGTGAAAGGCTTCGCGTTGGCTTAAAGTTTTTTTATCGTCGTCGAGATTGTAAACAGTGCCTTCAATAATGCGTACCGATTCTTTCTCGATTTGCCAATGCTCGCTAACAGCTTCAACGATTTTATTGCGCATCTTACGCGCGCCATCGATGGCGGCATTGCCCACCATGAATGTCACTCGCGACGAGTAAGCTCCGAGGTCAACAGGGCACAAGTCGGTGTCGGCAGCGACTACTTTAATCGAGTCGGGGAGGATGCCCATCTCTTCGGCAACGCAGTAAGCTACCATCGAGTTCGAACCTTGACCGATATCGTTACCACCAGTAAACACTGTAACCAAGCCACTGCGATCAACTTTAATCTGCACTCCAGCCTGTGGCATTTTGTTTGGATACACCGGGTAGTTGGTGCCGGAAATGTACATCGAGCCAGCAATGCCTATGCCCTTGCCGAAAGTCATCTTGCTGTGCTTGTCTTTCCAACTACTCGCTTCTTCGACAGCATCTAAGCATTCAAGAAAACCGTTAGATGTAATCCGCTGATCATTAACCGTGGTCGTGTGCTCACCCACAAAATTCTTGCGACGAATCTCGATAGGGTCGATATCGAGCTTGGTCGCAATTTCGTCGAGTTGTACTTCGAAGGCAAAACGTGGCTGCACCGAACCATGGCCTCGCTTTGGACCACTTGGCGGTCGGTTAGTAAAGACTCGCGTTGAGTCGAACCGGTAATTTGGGAAAGAGTAAGGCCCCGTTAGCAATTGACCACTGTAGTAAGTGGTAACCAAGCCAAAACTAGAATATGAGCCACCGTCGATTAACAGCTTTGCATCAACGCCGGTGATGGTGCCATCCGATTTAACGGTGGTGCGGTAATGCATTTGCATGGCATGGCGCCCGCGGTGGGCGTAGAAAACTTCTTCGCGTGTCCACAACATTTTCACCGGACGCCCTGACTTTTTAGAGAGCATTGCGGTAATGAACTCGAGTGCGAATGGGTCAGATTTGCCGCCGAATCCGCCACCAACATCGGGCTGAATGACACGAATTTTCGCGGGGTCCATTTCGAGCACGCGAGATAGAGCGCGGTGCACGTAGTGCGTAATTTGCGTCGCCGACCACAGAGTAAGTCGACCGTCGTTGCCAAATTTTGCAACAGCGCAATGCGGTTCGATGGCCGCGTGAGTAGTGCTGTGAAAGTAGTAGTCGTTTTCGACGACTAAATCTGCTTCAGCAAGCTGCGCGTCGACATCACCGAATTCTAGTTCGACGTGCTTCGAAATATTGTTGCGCTTTTTTCGATCATCGTGAATTGGAGGTTCGGGAGTGACCAATGCTTGTTCGGCAGTGGCAATGGTCTCTAGTAATTCGTATTCGACCTCGATTAACTCGCAAGCATCGATAGCCGTGTCTTCGTCAACCGCAGCAACTGCAGCAACCTCATCGCCGATGAAGCGAACTTTGTCGGTCGCTAAGACATTTTCATCGGGTGTCCATGGGATCACGCCATACT
>JAPYTC010000216.1 GCA_029941685.1 Planctomycetota bacterium
GTATTCGTCAATTAACTGCTTGAAAAATTGTTGTTGCAAACTTTTGAAGCGACGATTATTTGAATTGGTATTGAGCTTACGTTTAAAGTTGACGATAAAAGAAAACACGGCAATTTGGTCGTCTGGCAACAGCAAATACCCTGATAGAGAACTTGCGCCGAAACCATCGTTCGATTGCTTGCTGTAAATGAACCCGGTTTTGGCATGAACGCGCTGCGGGCTGAATACGTCATCTTTAAAACGGCTTGCAATGGTGCCATCTACTCCGCCAATGGGCAAAGATTCAAACCAAGTTGCTCCTTGAGGCAAAAAACACATCGCGCGCAACAGCTCGCATAACACCTGCGGACTAGCTGCGTTGTTGATGGTTGTAGATCGCGCCATGCCAGAGCCATCTAATAGAGACAAATGGTCAACATGCTCGAGGTGTTCGCTGAGAATAGCGCGCACTGCAGTTGTTCCGTTTTTGTAACTGCCCAGTTGGGACTGCCCCGCTCCTAAAGTTTTAAGAACCATTTCTGCCATGAAGTTATTCGACTCTTTGTTGATTTCATGAACAACTTCTTTTAAGTTGGCGGCCGATGAGTAATCAAGCAACAAAGTTTGATTTGTCCATTGGGGCTTTTTACTGAGAACGAGTTGTCGCACATTGATGCCGGCTGCTTGCAATTCGTCTCGCACCCACCATCCGAAAAACTGAACGCCATCGGGCACAGCGTATTTCGCCACGGCCTGCTGTTTTTCAAACGGCAGTCTAACCCAAAGGGTTTGGCCGTTGTCAGCCCACCAAGCAGACAAAAACTTGGACGGCTTGCCGTAGGTGGCCACCGCAATCGATGGCTCAATACGTGGATAAAATATGGCGTTTTGCCCGTCGTAGCCAACCTCAACGCTACTACTAGCTACACTTAATGCTGAGGGTGGCGCACAGAAATAATCGTAGGTGTGCTCTAAGGGCCACAACGAATGGCGCTGCTCATCGAAGAAACTCGCGTCGATATACAGGTTATCAATTTGTACCACATTCGCTGCACGTAGTGATTGCAGCAAATCAGTCACGAATTGCTGAGCGAAATCTTGATCGTTTAATTTGGTGATTGATGGGTCACCGCCACCAACAATAGCTAAATCGTTGTTGCTTTTAAAAACGCGAGTATGCCATCTAAATTCTTCGCCAAGCTCAATGATCGCCGCGGCTGTTGTAAACAACTTGGTGTTAGAAGCCAACACCAACTGACGCTGCGGAAGGTGTTGAAACAACAGCTCGCCGTCTAATGTTTCGACCAGCACCGACACCTCGATAGCGCGTTCATTGTCAACATCAGAAATCATGGACTCTAAGCTCTGTTGAAATGAGGCTAAGACGCTAATCGTACAAACTAAAACGGGACCCAACATAATTTATTTACCTAAGGACGCTGCCCCTCGTAGGCGATAGCCCAGGTGCACGCTGTAAACAGATGCGCAATCATCGACATCTTCTTGCCGTTGATTGACTCGCCAACATCACCCGGTCGGTGATAAAACTTATTGCTGGCTAAGTCGCCCTCAAAAAAGAACAAGCCAACCACATCTTTAACATGAAAACTGTACTGGTCAGAGCGTGCATACAAATCGCGCCCTTGTTCGTTGTCCATCTTTAACCTGCTCTTGATGCGCTTATGCTGCGCTTTGATAAACTTTTCCCAACGAGGACGAGACCACAAACCGCCGATGTTAAGACGATTGTCTTTACCGCGACCGACCATGTCCATGTTGAACATTGCTATGGTTTGCTCGTGCGGTACAAGTGGACTTTCGCAGTATTGGCGTGAACCAAGCAAGTCGAGTTCTTCACCGGTGAACCACAAGAAAAGGATATCGTGCTTGGGTTTATGCGGAGCTAGGGCTTGGGCAACCTCCAACAATGCCGCTGCGCCAGAGGCATTGTCGTCAGCGCCTGGACGCAACGTCATGGTCATTCGGTCAGCATTTGGATCGAGACCAACATGATCAAGATGAGCGCCGAGAACCATGATCTCGTCGCTGCTACCGTCGCCTTTAATAAAGGCAGCAAGGTTATATGTTTCTACATCGGCATTTTCGAATGCGACATTCATGGTCACCAACATTCCCTTCTCCGGCAACAGCATCATGGGCCGGCGCCTCTTCTCAATTTTGATGAAGTACTGATCGATGTCGGTGTCGAATAACAGTGATGCAAAGTCACGCGACGCAGTCATTACTGGAATGCGAGGAAAGCCAGAGCGTTGAAAAAACCTAATCGCCTCTGCTGCATTGGGATTGACCAGCGGCGTGGTGTTGGGCAAAACTAGCTGCGAATCAGGCACCAACAATGGGTCGGGAATAATCACTAAACCAATCCCACCGGCATCAGCCACAGCGCGCGCTTTCACAGACAACTGCGAATGGCGTGAGGCATCAGCACCATCGAACTTTTTGTTCTTCCTGTCGTCAGGGTGCGGTTCGCGTGTAAAAGCAAAAACGATTTTACCCCTCACCTTGGCAGGCGATAGATCTCGCCAACCATCGTTACGCGCATCAATAGCGTA
>JAPYTC010000217.1 GCA_029941685.1 Planctomycetota bacterium
GAACAGTACATGCCGGTGAAGCAGACGGGGCAAAGTCAATCGCTGACGCCATCACTAGCTGTAAAGCACAGCGTATTGGTCACGGCACCCATTTGTTAGAAGATGATGCTGTGCTTGAAACTGTTAAAAGCCAAAATATTTTGCTCGAGGTTTGCCTGACATCAAATCTGCAAACGATGCCACATCTAGAAGATTTGGCGCAACACCCTTATCGCCGCTTTGTTGAGCTTGAAGTACCCTTTACTTTAGCTACAGACAATCGTTTGCTTTCGCGCACGAATATTTGCACCGAATATCAATTAGCGGTCACTTATGGCAACTTAACCCACACGCAGTTGCTGAAAGTCGCAGCTAATGGTTTTGACGCCATGTTCTTTCCAGGTAGCTCAGCGCAAGCGCGTCAATATCGACAAGCCGTGCAAGTCGAGACTGACAGGGTAGTTGCTAGCTGTTAAGCTAGTGCATGATTTCCCTGACAGCAATGGGTGTGTTGTTCTTGGCGGCGAGCCAACAGCCAGCATCACCTCCTGACGGCCAAGCCATTTACACTCAAAGTTGCGCCTTGTGCCACGGCGAGAAGGGCGATGGTGAAGGCATCGTCAAATTTGACAAACCTGCGCGCAGTTTCATTGACGGCGGATATGCCTTCGGTAATACGCCTGCTGCGTTGTTCAATACGATTGCTAATGGTATTGGCGGCACACCGATGCCGGGCTTTAAAGGACAGCTAAGTGAGGCACAGATTAAAGCCGTGGCGGCATACGTCCTCGAGTTCGCACCACAAAAAGAAACCACCAATCTCTTGGCTGCAGTGTTACAGGTGAGCGATCGTCCTCTGGTAGTGCGTGGAGGTTTAAAGTCTTACCAGAAAGATGGCGATGTTATTACGCGTGGAGTTGTTCTAGGTGGGATTGATGGTTTAAGTGTCGAGTACGATACTCAAACTATGGCGATACTAGCTTTCCGTAAAGGTGAATTCGTGCAACGCGATGACTGGGGTGACCGCGGCGGCGCATTACTTCACCCGCTAGGTAAGTTGCTAATGTCTAATAACGAAAATGAAAACAGTTGGGGATTTTTTTCGGCAACCGGTTTTCGTGATGTTGATTTTCGTTTTGTTGCTACAGAGGTTAGTGAGCAGCAAGCGAAAATTGTTTATCGAATAGTGGACCCTTCAAATTCAGTAGAGGTGGCTGAGGTTGTTGAGTACTTTGAGTTTGCTAAAGTACGTTACGACGAGCCTAATATCGAATTGGTGGTCGATCAGCATATCGAAATCATTTGGCTCGCCAAGTGTGATTCGTCCTTATTTTATGGCGCCAGTTACGAGGCACCATTAAGTTGGCGTGTGGGGCGCGGATTGCGTTTAGATCAAGTTGAACTAAATAAACCTTACACTTTTTTGTACCAGTATGTGATGCTTGACGCGGATACACAAAGTGACCGTGAACACCAAGGACACCCCCATGATTAATCTCTTTCCATTTTTATTGTTGGCCTTCCAAGCGCAAGAGTCCGACCATTACTCAGTCGAGTATCTGCCCATTCCTGCTGGCGAAACTATCGAAGTTGGCGGTATTGATTTTTTGTCTGACGGTACCATGTTGCTCAGCACCCGTCGCGGACGAGTATGGTGGGTCGACAATGCACTAGCTGACGACATGTCCCAAATCAGGTTTCACATTTTCGCTGAAGGTTTGCACGAAGGCTTAGGCCTTGAAGTAGTTGACGACAACATATTCGTGATGCAGCGAGGAGAATTGTCACGTTTGATCGATCTCGACGGCGACCAAATATGTGATCGTATTGAGGCTATTAGTCAAGACTGGGGTATGAGTGGTAACTATCACGAATTTGCTTTTGGTTTGCCTGTCGACGAACAAGGCAATTTTTACGTTAGTACCAACCTCGGCTTTTGGAGTCCAGAATGGTGGCACGGCAGAGCTAGGGCGGCCCGCCGCGGAACAATTTTGCAGGTAACGCCAAGCGGTGAGACGAGTTGGTACGCGAGCGGAGTGCGCAGCCCATGTGGCTTGGGCATTGATAGCCAGCAACGCTTGCTCTACACCGACAATCAAGGTGACTGGATGCCAGTATGCGGAATATTCGAAGTGAAGCAAGACGACTTCTTCGGCCATCCAGCTTCGCTGCTATGGACTGACGAATATAACAATGGTGAAATCGAACCCAGCTCTATTGAAGCGCCAGCTCGTCAGCCAAAATCAGCGGCAATTTGGATTCCATACGATTGGTCACGCTCGACCGGTAATTTAGTGCATGACACAACCTTAGGGAAATTCGGTCCTTTCAAAAACCAATTATTCGTCGCTGAATTAACACTAGGTAATGTGTTACGAGTAATGCTTGAAGACGTACAGGGTGTTACTCAAGGTGCAGTCGTTAAATTCCGCAGTGGTGTTGGCAGTGCTATTCGCGTGCGCTTTGCCCCCGACGGCTCGTTATTTACCGGACTAACTAATCGAGGTTGGGGTGGACTCGCTCCGGGTTCCGGG
>JAPYTC010000218.1 GCA_029941685.1 Planctomycetota bacterium
CCCTAGAGTTAGTCCTAATAAATCATGGGAGGGCGCTATCGCTTCGCTAGTTGGAGCAGTGATTGGCGGATACTGCGTGGTAACCTTTGGATTTGATATTATGCCAGCAACTCCTTTGTGGCTTGGAGCAATCATCGTGACCAATATAGGTGCTCAATTCGGAGACCTCACAGAAAGTCTCTTAAAGCGAGGATGTGGCAGTAAAGACTCCGCAAGCGTACTACCTGCTTTTGGCGGTGCTTTTGATATGGTCGATTCGTTTTTAATAGCTGCTCCATGTCTTTACTTTTTCTTGCTTGCTATGGGCCAAGTGAGCTAATGGAACATCGCATCCCCCTATTGTCGCTCGAAGAAGAGCAATCACTGTTTGGCCCGCACGACCGTTATGTCAAGCAGGTGGCACGCCGTCATCAAGTGCGAATGTCATCACGCGGCGGCACCTTGCGGTTAAAAGGGCCGCAAGATTCAGTCGATATGATGCAAATCCGTATCGAGCAAATCCTCGAATTGATGCGCAGTGGTCGCGAATTAGAGGCCACTGAAATCGAAGAGATGTTGTTTGACCAAGGGGTAGAAGTGCAAAGTCCGTCTTCTAAATCGAGGGGTGATTCACGCGGGAAAAATGATCAGCGTGGTGGTGTTCGTGCTAGCGGTAAATGGCCGACAGCGCGCACAGAAGCCCAGCAACGTTACTTAGATCTACTGCGTACGAAAGACTTAGTGTTTTCGTCGGGGCCAGCGGGTACCGGAAAAACATATTTGGCTGTTGCCGCCGCAGTGCGTGCTTTGCGTGAAGGCTCTGTAAAACGTTTGGTGTTAACCCGTCCGGCAGTTGAAGCCGGAGAACATTTAGGCTTCTTGCCGGGCGATCTAGAAGACAAGGTAGATCCGTATTTGCGCCCACTATTCGATTCGCTGAATGATTTGATGAGTCCTGCTGCAACGCGCCGTATGCGAGAGTTAGATATTATCGAGGTCGCGCCATTAGCGTTTATGCGTGGGCGTACTTTTAGCGACTCGTTTGTCATTCTTGATGAAGCGCAAAATGCTACGCGTGTGCAGATGAAGATGTTTTTAACACGTTTAGGCGAAAACACTAAAGCTGTTGTAACCGGAGACGTTTCACAAACGGATTTACCTGGCACAAAGTCTGGACTCAAAGATGCAATCCGTCGTCTCGGAAGTATCGAAGGTGTAGGTGCGGTAGAGTTTGCTGCACAAGATGTTCAGCGCTCGAGCTTGGTCGCAAGAATTGTGCAAGCTTATGACATCTAAATCTCTAGTCACGGTAAATGTTTGTCAGCAACTAGAGCTGAGTTCCGTTGAAGATTTTGTTGATTGCAGCGAGCAACAATTTGTTGATATTGTTAATTTGTGCTTCGCTGAATATGCTCCAAAGCAAACAACGGTTGAGTTGTGTTTCATGAGCGAGCAGCAACATTGTGCAGCTCATGAGCAATTTTTAAACGATTCTAGTGCGACAGATGTCATAGCTTTTCCTTACAACGATGAGGATTGTCATGGCGAAGTGCTCGTTAACGTCGAAATGGCGGTGCGGCGTGCACCAGAATTCGCACATAGTGCAGTTCACGAGCTCATGTTGTATGTTGTGCACGGAACACTGCATCTGCTAGGATTTGATGATCATCTGCCACAAGACATAGAAGATATGCGTGTTGCCGAGCAAAACATTTTGCAACAAGCTATTGCGCACAACATTTTTTAATTATTTTGTCTTGAATACTCGCTTCTTTCAGCGCACTCTATAGAGAACAACAACACGCTGCACCCATCGAGGTGCAGTGTTTCTACAGATGGTAAAAAGAGTAATCGTTGAAAAGGAAGAAAACCCAACCCTGAAAAGGTTGTGGAGTGAATACCGCGATGACGAAAGAATTGAAGCGCGTAATGCTCTGATTGAATACTACCGTTCATATGCTGGCATCGTTGCCCGGCGCCTTAAAGCAAGGTTGCCGCGTAGTGTTGAATACGGCGATCTTGAATCTGCAGCTGATGTCGGTCTCATTCAGGCGGTTCAAAAATATGATCCCTCACGTGGTGTGCCGTTCGAGGCGTTTTGCGCTTACCGCGTGCGTGGCGCAATCATCGATGAGCTGCGCCGGCATGATTGGGTGCCACGCCCAATGCGCACTCGCCTGAATCGTTTAAAGCAAGTCATTGAGCAATTACGCTCCGAGCTTGAACGCGAGCCTAGTGAGCCAGAAATCGCTTCAGCGTTAGGGGTAGATCTCGAAGAGTATCATCGTAAATACGGTGGCGGTCGTGATGCCCCAGTCTTGGCAGGTAGCAAGGTTACGACCGAAGAGGGTGAGTCAAACGGCACTCTCGACTTCTATGAAGACCCGCGCGACGACGCTCCCGAATCAGGTATTCACGCTAGCGAAATGCTCGAAATGATTTCGCAATCGCTAAACCCTGAAGACCGCGAAATTTTATACTTGCGATTCTTCATGAATTACTCGTTGAAAGATATTGGAGAGTTGTACAG
>JAPYTC010000219.1 GCA_029941685.1 Planctomycetota bacterium
CCCATTGCACGCTTCAGCAATTCGATGCGGCGATCGAATGAATTGAACGGTTCCATTGCGCTGACTTCCCAATCTTTCAGCTCAGTTTGCAAAGCCAACCATTCTGGTTTGCCATCTTTAGTGCGACGCTGATTCACTGGAAAATCTTTGGCTTGCAGTATTAATTCCTTCCACTTGGTATGGCGCTTAAACAACAAAGTAATGGCATCGTTGACCACCGCAATTTGCATGTGTAATTCTTCAATCAACACTGAAACGCAGCGATGACGAGAACGCATGTGTCGAGAGAATACTTTGCGTTCGGCAACCGACAACTTTTTATCAAGTTGTAATGCGTAACCGACACGTGCAGTATCGCGTAATTCGATGAGATCTTCGAGGTGACCGCCAAGGCGTTGCTCGAGGTCTTGCTTAGTAAGCTCATAACCGGCACCACCATCGATGTTAGACGAAGTACCCTCTTCGGCGCCCTCTTCGGCCGCCTGCTTTTTAAGACGACGACTTGAGTGGTGCAATACTGCGAAGCTAGAGTTAGCCTGCGCAGAAGGATTGACCTTTAGCGTGCGGTCGAATGCAAGATTGCCGTCTTTAACGGCCTGCAATGTGTCGATAACAAAGTCGAATGCCAAGCCTGACTCGAGAGCCAAACGACGGAATACTTTACGCGACACTTCTGTTGTTTTAGCATGCAAGATTTCTTCGTCGCGAGTGAGCAACGGAATCTCGCCCATTTGCGTCAAGTACATGCGCACTGGGTCGTCGATTTTTTCTAGCACCGACGGCACATCACGGCCAGCTGCACGCGATGAAATGGTTGACAATGGTTTTGGCGTAACAGGGATTGGCGTAGAGCCACCTGAAAACTGCGCTGCTGCCTTAGTCGTCGAATTGCCTAGCGAAATGCCAGCTTGCTCGACACGCGTCATGATTTCGGCAAGCACCTCGATGTCTTGCATCTTTTCTGCAGGTATAGCCGAGTATAATTCTTCTTGCGGCAAACTACCCGTCACGCCACCCTTTTCAATAAGAGTGTCGAGTGTTGTAGAAATTGATTTTGTTAACTTAGTTTTTCGCATTATTTATGCTTACGGTTGGTCTGGCGTTGCGTTAGGTTTAAGTGAAATTTTTCGGCTTAATTGCGCTAGGTCTTCTAGAGTCATCGGTTCATCTTGCGAAACATTATGCGACTCGGTATTTGCCGGCAGTGCACTTAGGGCACGTTCGAGCACTAGGCGCGGATCGGTGATGATTTGATGGCGGAAAGAGTCTAGCCACTTGTATTGGTCGTCGTTGTCGAATTGAGCTAAAGCAGAAGTCAAACTGTATGTAATTCCTTGTTCTCGCTGGAGGCGAATCCATTGCAACAGGGAGCTAGTGCTAGGGTCTGACAATTTTAGCACATCGAGCTGCTGGCGTAGAAAAGAATATACGCTAGGATCAACGAGCAAAGTGCCTATTATTTCACGTTCATTCCGTTGCAAGACCTCCTTTCTGTTTTGGGGTTGAGATGAGTTGGGATGGGCTGTCGGCATAGGTGGTTGAACCTCGGTATGAGGGTTATACAACCGCCGCAGGGTGTCTTGGCTAATACCTAAAAAGCTTGCTGCCTCGCGCTGCCAAGTCTCAGCTATTACAGGACTTGGAGTAGTTGTGATCCACTCGGCCATCTCGCGTGCAGCTTTGTCTTTGACAGCAGCCTGAGACAGGTCAGATTTACTAGACCATGTATCAAGACGCCACTTGAGTATATCCCATGAATCGCTAATTGCCTGATTTAACAAGGATTTATCGCCATTTGCCACCATATCGGCCGGGTCGCAGCCATCGGGCAAACGCGCAACCCTGACATCAATACCTTCTGCGACAAGGATGCGTCCAGCGCTAAAGGCGGCTTTGGCACCGGCCGTATCAGGGTCGAAGAGCAAAACCACAGGGCGGTCGTAACGTGACAAGATACGCGAGTGATCGTCAGTAAAAGCAGTGCCTAGGGCAGCGAGAGAGGTAGTTTGGCCGATATTATGCAATTGCATCACGTCGAGGTTGCCCTCACAAATCACTATCGGCGCCTCGGGGTTATTACGCAATCCTACCTGCAACTTGTCTACCCCAAACAAAATGCGCCGCTTAGGGAATAATGGCCCCTCGGGTGAATTAATGTATTTGCCCATTTTCTTCTCTGCTGCGAAAGAACCTGGCAAATAGCGTCCGGAAAAGCCTAGGGTGCGTCCTCCGGAGTCCGAAATAGGAAACATCAATCGCTCCCAGAAACGTGCTTTAATCTCACCAGAGCCTTCAACTCGGATCGCTAACCCAGCTAATTCGGCTGCTTCGATATCGATGTCATTTTTACGCAACAAACCCAACAAGTCTTGACGATTGCGTGGGGCCCAGCCTAAACCAAAGTGTCCCCATGATTCAGCAGGCACCTGACGGTCTTCGAGGTACTTGCGAGCGCCCGCTCCTTCGGGACCAGCCAACAGTTCGGCAT
>JAPYTC010000220.1 GCA_029941685.1 Planctomycetota bacterium
ATCGTCATGGCGCAGATCGGACGTGCGATAGGCCGTGAGAAAATGGCCGACTTTCTGCCACATTTCGGGTACAACGACAAGGCCAAACAGGTTCCAGGTTTACAATTGCGCTTTCAAGATGGGGTGTATCCTAAGCGCGCGGACTTTATGCGAAAAAAGGGACCCAACGGAATGGTGTTCACCATACCATCGCTGTCTTTCGGGCGCGAGATTGAGGTGCCGATTTTAGATCACGCTATGGCTTTATCGTCAATTGCTAACGGCGGCAAACTGTTGCGCGCGAAATTGAATTACGAGCAGCCGACGATGTTGATTGATCGTGTGTTGAGTGAGGGTGTTGCAGCCAGGGTGGGCAATGCGATGCACGAAATGGTGATGTACGAAAGTCGTAAATGGCTGCCACACCGTAACGACTTTAATTACTGCGGAAAATCAGGGACATCGGAGCATCTTACAGGTCCCGCTAGTGGCAAGTACACCTCGCTGTTTGTGGCTTATGGCCCGTTTGAAAAACCTGAGGTCTTAGTGCTAGTTGTTGCCTTTGGTACTCACGGCACTAAGGCGCATTATTATGGCTCTCAAGTATGCGGCCCGGCGGCCGCTAATATTTTGCAGCATACGTTGGTATCTCGCGGAACATTACCTTCTTCTGACTTGGAATTGGGCGGCAATAAGGCTAGTCTTGAGCAGTAGAATGCTCGTCGCCAACCTCATCAATCAGCTTCAAAATCGCGGATACTCTCCGCAGCTGTGGCCTGCGCAGATTCAGTTATTAGAGTTCGATTTAGCGTGCGCCTGTATTGATTCCCGTCGTGTGCGTCCTAACGATCTGTTTTGCGTGTTTGCTGGTTCCAAGCAGCGTGGCTCCGATTTCATCGATTCTGCTATTGCTAATGGTGCTGCTTTGCTGCTGGTCGATAAGTTGAATGAACAATGTGATTTTCCACAGTTGGTCGTAGGTGATCAGCTTGCGTCAGTTGCTGGCCATTGTGCAGACTTGCTCGCAGGAGAGCCTAGCTCAAAGATGTGGTGTGCGGCGATTACCGGAACTAATGGGAAAACCACAGTTGCGCATTTGATGCGTGGTGCTTTGCAAGAGGTTCAAGTCTCTGCCGCGTCGTGCGGCACTCTTGGCATGATGGATTCTAATGGGAGCATAACTCCAAACCTAAACACCACGCCAAGCTCAGATATCGTGCACGCCTGGATGGCAGAATTGTTGCGCGATGGATGTGAGGCAGCAATCGTTGAAGCTAGTTCGCACGGCATAGTCCAGCAGCGTCTTACTGCAGTTAGCTTTGATTGTGTTGGCTTCACTAATTTGAGTCACGAACATCTCGATTACCACAACACTCTCGAAGAGTATGCTGCAGCAAAAATGCAGTTGGTTAACAGCTTGCCAGCTTCTGCAATTGCCTTCGTGCCGTATTCGCCCATGCTTCTTGATTTGTGTAGCGATGCGCTAGCCAATATTGCAAGTTGGTCGAGCAGTAACGATAAGGCAGATTACATTTGCCGTATCAGCGAAACATCCCACGGCGTCGATGTCGAGTTCGAATGGCAGCAGCAACACGCGGTCATCCATAGTGATTTGTGTGGCTACCATAATGGCGAAAATCTGTTTGTTGCGGCCTTGATGATGTTGTCAAAAGGATTGCCAGTCGAAGAAGTTTGCGCTGCTCTGTCTTCACAGGCCGCTGCAGACGGGCGCTTGCAACAAGTTGATGTTCATCGCGGATTGGCGTTTGTCGATTATGCGCACACCCCTGATGCTATTGAGAAGGTTTTGCGAGCCTTGCGTACCAGCTACCCCCAACACGTGCTAAAAGTTGTTTTTGGTGCTGGCGGCGACCGCGATAATTCTAAGCGCGCATTGATGGGCGAGACAGTAAGTGCTAATGCTGACTGGTGCGTTTTGACATCAGATAACCCGCGCACCGAAAATGCTGAATCAATTATTGACCAGGTCGCTACTGGTGTACTCAAGAATGAAATCGAGTTTCATCAAATTGTTAAGCGTGACGATGCAATCCGTTTTGCGATTGAAGCTCTCGATGACAATGATGTGTTAGTCGTAGCCGGAAAGGGCCACGAAACATATCAAGAAATAAATGGTGTACGACATCCTTTTGACGATCGTTTGCAAATACTTGAGGCGGTGCAATGTCTGGCATGACTTTGCATCAAGTTTACGCGGCGTTAAAGTTAAAGCCGCCGAGCACTATGGCCGATGCGCCAGTATTGAAGTTCGAAGTCGACTCGCGACTGGTTGGTGCCGGAGACGTTTTCATAGCTTTAGCGGGTGTACGTAGTGATGGCCACGATCATGCTGCTAGTGCTGTAGAAAATGGCGCGCGATTGTTAATCGTTCAACGCGACTTGCCGCAACTGTCCATTCCACAAATTAAAGTTGACGAGTGCTTGATAGCTCTGGCT
>JAPYTC010000221.1 GCA_029941685.1 Planctomycetota bacterium
GTAATCGCGAGCTAAACCCGCCGTCCCTTTAAATCAGGGCAAAACGACTCAATCGCCATAGCCAATACCTTGTCGTTATTCGCGCCGGCCAAGTATTCGTCATAGACCTCGATCATCTCGCCCAACGCTTTAATCTTCGACAAATTCCATAAACGGATGGTCTCGTCTTTGCCCCATAAAAACGACTTGTTGCCATCCCAGACAAAGATTGCATGGCACACCCACAAAGTCTCTTCGATTTCGGTGAGCACATCGAAAACCTCGGTTTCCATAAGCAAACGCCCGTCTTCTTTTATTGCATCTGAAGAAATGTTATGCCAACTACGCAGCTTTTCAGCTATTGAGTGTTCTTTCATTGTTGACACAACATATCACCCCGACCGAAAAATATCCACCGCCAAAACGTCGAACTTCATCACACTCAACCCAAATATCGCGTCGAATATCGGCCGCCCCGCTCCAATTCGCAATAGGCACCACCAAAAGATTGCACCACCGCCACCAGCCGCATAATGGTCGTGCATCGGCAATCACAATCCGCCCTCCGGGCCGCACAATCCGCTTAGCTTCAGCGAGAATATTGCGCCAATCATCTGCGACATTCAACACTAAACATAGCAACACTTTATCCGCCGAATCATCCGCGACCGCAGAAGGCTCGCCTAAAACGTAATTCACATTGCTCAAGCCCTGCGGAGCGCGCCGTTGCATCTGCTCATTGCAATCAAGCGCAATCACCTCACTTGCAGCCCGAGCTAGCCCTTTAACATTCAAGCCGGTGCCACACCCTATCTCTAAGACCACATCATTGGCGCGCAAATCTAAAGCATGTAACGCCGCACGCCGCAACCACCAATAAAGTGGGCGGCACACTAAATCGTAAATCGGTGCGATGCGTGAGTACCAATTCATTATTACAAACTATAATGCTCCCATGTCCAAAAAACTAACACGCCGTAAATTCTTGCGTAACTCTGCCGTAACCGCAGTCGTTGCACCAACGGCCGCACAACTACTCACGAGCTGCGCATCCGCTCCCAACTATGCAGTCAATAAATTACGCCACGCGGCAATCGGCGTTGGCGGTATGGGTGGCGCAGATCTAAAACAAATCGCGGCGCATAAAGATGTGGTGATTGTCGCGCTGTGCGATGTAGACGCAAACAATTTAGCTACAGCTGCCGAGTTGCATCCCGAAGCGCGCACTTACACCGACTGGCGTGAGTTACTCGAAGCCGAACATCATCGTTTAGATTCGGTCAACGTAACTACCCCCGACCACATGCACGCACCAATCAGTTACAAAGCCATCGAGCTTGGCTTGCATGTTTACTGTCAAAAACCGCTCACTCACACGGTGCTCGAATCGCGACGCCTCAAAGAAATTGCACAACGCAAACATGTGGTTACGCAAATGGGCATTCAAAACCACTCAGCAGCAAATTATTCTGTCGCTAAACAACTCTTCGACCAAGACCATATCAAAGACATCCACGAAGTACACGTTTGGACCGACCGCCCCGCTGGATGGTGGCCGCAAGGTGTCGAACGTCCCGAGGGAGAAGACCCTATTCCGGCACATCTTGATTGGGACAAATGGATTGGCGTGGCGCCGATGCGTCCTTATAAAGAGGGCAACTACCATGCATTTTCCTGGCGCGGACGACTCGACTTCGGCACTGGCGCACAAGGTGACATGGGTTGCCATTTAATGGATCCCGCGACTTGGTTTTTGCAACTAGGTCATCCACTTACGATTAAATCGACAGGGCCTGCACCGACGGCTGACACCTTTCCTTTAGAGTCACATGTCGAATATCATTTTCCGGCGACGTCCAAAACTTCGGCGGCAGGCGTTAAAGTAGTTTGGCACGATGGGAAAAACAAACCGACGGCATTGCTTGAGAAATACGGTTTCGGCGACAAGCCTTATGAAAACGGTTCGCTGTTTATCGGCAGCAATGGCGCGTACATGTTTAGCCCTTACGAACTGCCGAAGACCACATTCAACGACAAGTTAGCCGATATCTTACTGCCCGAACCGCACGCCACTAACCACTGGCACCAATGGGTTGACGCATGTTTCGGACGAGTTGCCGCTAGCGCACCCTTTGATTACTCGGCGCATCTAACTGAAGTCGCGTTGCTCGGTAATATTGCGTTGCGCTTTCCGAACGAGACTCTCAACTGGCAAGGTAAGCGTATGCGTTTTGAAGGTAACGATGCCGCCACCGCGATGCTGAGTAAAGAATATCGCGAAGGATGGCGTTTCAGCGGACTAATTTAATTGTGCTACAATCGATTGATGTCTATCTCCTCAATCGTCACCTTTGGTCTCGCTTTAGTTTTTACGGGTGCTTCCCTTGTTGCACAAAACGGCAC
>JAPYTC010000222.1 GCA_029941685.1 Planctomycetota bacterium
TGCTTATGGTGTCGACAAAGACAAGTCTGGCAAGGTAGCGGTGTTTGACCTCGGTGGTGGTACTTTCGACGTGTCGATTCTCGACATGGGCGATGGTGTGTTTGAAGTTCTTGCTACTTCAGGTGACTCGCACTTAGGTGGCGACGATTTTGACGCGGCATTAATCGATTACGTTGCTGCTGAATTCAAAAAAGAAAACGGCATTGATCTGCGCGAAGACCAAATGGCTTTGCAGCGTCTGAAAGAGGCCTGTGAGAAAGCCAAGTGCGAATTAAGCTCTGGCACAGAAACGCAAATCAACTTGCCGTTTATTACAGCAGATGCTTCAGGCCCTAAGCACTTGATGCTCACTCTGTCTCGTGCAAAGTTTGAAACACTGTGTTCTGACTTGTTTGACCGCTGTAAAAAGCCATGCTTGCAAGCAATTAAAGATGCTGGCGTTGATGCTTCAAAAATTGACGAAGTATTGTTGGTTGGTGGTTCTAGTCGTATCCCTCGTGTACAAGAAATCGTTCGTGAGGTGTTTAAGCGCGACGCTAACAAATCAATGAACCCAGATGAAGTTGTGGCGCAAGGTGCAGCTATTCAGGCTGGTGTTCTTTCTGGTGACGTAGAGGACTTAGTACTTCTCGACGTAACGCCATTGTCACTTGGTCTAGAAACCCAAGGCGGGGTAATGACAGTACTTATCGAGCGTAACACCACCATTCCTACAACGAAGAAAGAAGTGTTTAGTACTGCGGCCGACAATCAAGATAAAGTCGAATGTTTAGTGCTGCAGGGCGAGCGTCCAATGGCGCGCGACAACCGCATTCTTGACAATTTCACACTTGATGGCATTCCATCCGCACCACGTGGTGTGCCGCAGATTGAAGTAGAGTTCGATATCGACGCTAACGGTATTTTGTCGGTGCGCGCGGTTGATAAAGCTACTGGCAAAGAGCAGCACATTACCATTGAGCAATCTTCTGGTATTTCTGATGAAGACATCGAGCGCATGCGCGACGAAGCAGAGAAATTCAAAGAGCAAGATGAGGCCGCCAAAGAGGTTGCTGACAAGCGCAATACCGCAGATCAAACTGTGTGGCAGGCTGAAAAGCTTATCAAAGAAAGTGAAGGCAAGCTCGATGATGCAGACAAGTCTGCTATCGAAGAGAAGATTGATGCCGCCAAGAAAGCTCTTGAGGGCGAAGATTTAGCTGCCATCGATACTGCTGTTGAAGAGTTGAACACAACAATTCAACCAGTAGCTCAAAAAATGTACGAGGCCGCGGCTGCTGCAGAGCAGCAACAGCAGCCTGATGCAGACCCAGCTTCAAACCAAGACGAAGTCATCGACGCAGATTTCGAAGTCAAAGAATAGAGCTGTGCGAAATCGCACACTAAAGTGCGTCTACTCAACGAGGCTAGGGGATTGTATCCTTTAGCCTCGGCATGTTTTTTGCCCTACCTTGTTGATGATAGAAATCGAAGCCTTAAGTAAGCGCTACTCAAACGTGTTAGCGCTAGACCGCTTGTCCATTCGTGTCGGCGCGGGCGAGATTCTTGGCTTCTTGGGGCCGAATGGTGCGGGCAAATCAACGGCATTAAAGATTCTCAGCGGTTATTTACCGCAGTCTTCAGGTGAAGCATCGATTGGCGGATTATCGTTGCGTAAAAAATCCCTGCAAGCACGAGCCCTAGTGGGTTATTTGCCCGAGAACTTTGTCGCCCCTAACGAGCTATATGTGGCCGAATATCTGCGCTACCGCGCTGGACTCAAAGGCGTCGCTCGCAAGTCCCGTAGTGCCGAGGTCGAGCGCGTTATGAAGTTGGTGGGTATCGAGCAGCGTGCTAAGCAACGGTTCGATGCTTTGTCAAAAGGATTCAAGCAGCGTCTTGGAGTTGCCGATTGTCTTCTCGCCGATCCGCCAGTACTCATTCTCGACGAGCCCTTTTCTGGGCTCGACCCGCTACAGCGACAAGATTTTAGAGAGATTTTGCGCTCTCTAAAGATGAGGGGTAAAGCAATTATCTTTTCATCACATGTCTTGCCCGAAGTCGAAGACATCGCCGACCGTGTACTCATTATTCACCACGGAAAAACACGTGTCGCTGCTGATATCGGCGAATTGTTAGCTGACAATCATCAGGTGGTCATTGCCATTGACGGCGAGCAGCAGCACATCATTCATCAGCTTGCCCAATGCGGTCCAGAGCTGTCTGCCTCGTGTGTCATACGTGACAATTTGTTCAGCGCCAAGATTGAAAAAGAACGCCGCGCCGACTGCTTGCAAGAGTTGTTGCAGCACGATTTACAAGTTAGCAGTTTTGCGCCATCGAAGCGTGACCTAGAAAACGTTTTCGCCGAGTTTGTTGCTTCAGCCAACGAAGATGTCGCA
>JAPYTC010000223.1 GCA_029941685.1 Planctomycetota bacterium
CTTGAATGCCGCATCTGTAGAAGCAGCTATGCGCATCATCGAAGGCACTGCCCGTTCAATGGGCCTGGAGGTTAAGTAATATGGCCACTAGTCGTCGTTTTCGTGACAATGCCGAGCAGCTAGACCGTTCAAAGGTCTACGGTCTGCAAGATGCAATGTCAACTCTCAAAACACTCCGTCCAGCTAAGTTCGATGAAACCGTCGAGCTGGTAACACGGTTGGGTGTTGATCCTAAAAAATCTGACCAAATGGTTCGTGGAGCGGTAAGCATGCCACACGGTTTGGGTAAAGATGTTCGCATTATCGTTTTTGCTGAAGGCGATGCAGCCGAGGCAGCTAAGGCTGCTGGCGCTACAGAGGTCGGCAGTGATGAGTTGGGTGCAAAGATTGAAGGCGGTTGGACCGACTTTGATATCGTAATTGCTCACCCGGCAATGATGCGTGTAGTAGGCAAGTTGGGTCGCACGCTTGGCCCACAAGGCAAAATGCCTTCACCGAAGTCCGGTACCGTGACTCCTGATGTAGCAAAAGCTACAGCAGAGTTTAAGGCTGGTAAGGTTGAGTTTCGTGTCGATGCCGCTGGTAACGTTCATGTTCCAGTCGGTAAATTGTCTTTCTCTGCTGAACAGCTCGAGGAAAACGCTAGAACTTTCCTTGATTTGGTTAGCTCGATGCGTCCTTCGTCTGCACGGGGTACTTACTTCCGTACAGTTTCCGTCTCTTCAACAATGAGCCCAGGGCTCAAAGTTAACTTCTCATAACCTCTAAAAAAAACAGGATAAAAAAATGGTAAGTTCTCTTAATGAATGGATGGTTAGTACTTACGGCGAAGAGTTTTCTGAAAATGAAGGCTTGGTGCTGTTGACCCTCGAAAACCTAACAGTTGAAGAAGCACAAGAGTTACGCTGTAAAGTGCGTGAGTCTGGTGCACAGCTACGTGTTACTAAAAACCGCCTAGCTAAAGTGGCCCTTAAGTCTGCGGGTATCGAATTTGCAGATGAAGCTTGGTCTGGCATGTGTGGCATCCTTGTGGGTGACGCCGAGTCAACGATTAAAGCAGCGAAGCAAATCGAAGTCCTCTGGAAGAAAGCAGAAGTACGTAAGGTTAATTACCGCGCTGCTGTTCTCGATGGCGACGTTATGTCTGCAAGTGAAGCTGCTTCTATTGCCGGTATGGCAGATAAAGACACATTGCGTGGTCAAATCTGTGGCACGGTTATGGGCACACCACGTCAACTTGCCTCGATACTTAACGAGGTTCCTACATCTTTGGCGCGCGTCATTCAAGCACGCGTCGATCAGGGCGAATCTGCTGAATAGCGGTTGCGTCTACAACAATCAATCAACGATTTAACACACATAAAATCATGTCAGAAGAAACAAATACTGTAGAACTAGACTCAGATCTAGAAGCTATTTTCACATCTCTAGATGCATTGCCAATCGGCAAAGCTGCTGCTCTCGTTAAGGCTCTTGAAGAGCGTTGGGGTGTTTCAGCTGCTGCTCCTGTTGCTGTTGCCGCCGCTGGCGGTGGTGGTGATGAAGGTGGTGGCGAAGCTGCTAAAGATTCATTCGATGTCATTCTTGAAAGCGATGGCGGCAAGAAGATCCCAGTGATCAAAGCTGTTCGGGCCATCACAGGCCTAGGCCTTAAAGAGGCTAAAGAACTCGTCGAGAGTGCTCCAAAGGCAATTAAAGAAGGTGTACCCACTGCCGAAGCTGAAGAGCTTAAGGCAACACTTGAAGAAGCTGGCGCTACAGTCAAGCTTGCTTAATAAGTTTTTGGCTTTTAATAGCTATACCGCAAACCACTTTCGTTGTGAAAACGGCGAAGGTGGTCGTGGAATCTCTGTCGTTTCCCCGCGACATTGCTTTGCTTAAGCAAAGTTCACCGCGATTGTTAATTTAATCGTGGAATTCAGCACGCTTTTTTCCTCAAAACCTGTGCCAGGTGCTTCCGGATGACCGCCAATAATACAAATATCGCCGATTTCGAAATTCGCGATTACCGCTCCTTCGCCAGTAGAGATGACTCTCTACTGCCCGGACTTTCTGACTTGCAGACTCGTTCTTATGACGATTTCTTGCAGTTAACCGTTCCGGTCTCTCGTAGAAAAAACCAGGGCCTCGAGGCGCTATTCAACGATGTATTTCCAATTGAAAGCCACGATAAAACCCTTGCTCTTGAATACGGGGGTTACAGACTAGGCCGACCACGTTACACTCCAAGCGAGTGTCGTGAGTTGCGTTATAGCTATTCTTATCCATTGCGCGTTAAGATGGCTTTGCGTCAAGGTGACCAATCTATCGAAGAAGAGATATTCTTAGGCGAAGTTCCTGTAATGATGGGCGGCGGCGAGTTTATTATC
>JAPYTC010000224.1 GCA_029941685.1 Planctomycetota bacterium
AGCCAAGCTTCGCTAAGTCGAGCGCCTCGTCAAACAATGCGCGTTGGCGGTTGATGTGGGTTGGATGGAAAATTCGTGCTGGCAACTCGCTTTGTTCGAGTGCCTGGCGGATTAAATCTAATCCGCGTACCCCATCGCCTAAGTGAAAATGTAGCACTCCGGCTTTGCGCGAAATCAATCCGCCAATGTGACAATCACTGGCGATACGTAAAATTTCGTCGAGAGTTAATTGTGATGAGCGATGATCAGAAATTGCAAGCTCGCCAACGCCGATAACCGCATCCAGATGGACAATGTCTTCGCGTGGACTACCCGTTAAAGTTGTAAGTGGATAATGATAGCCACCAGTCCAACACCAAGCCGACAAACCTTCTTCGCGCAAAGCGCGTACGCCTGCAAGTAATTCTTCGGTGCTACGCGTGATGTCGTCGGTGCCAAGCAAGCCAACTACCGAAGTAACACCCGCAGCAAAATATGTTTCTGCCAACGGTGCCGCCACTTTGGTAGAGGCGCCATCTTCTCCACCGCCACCAGTAATGTGCGCATGACAATCAACCAAGCCTGGAATTAACGGGCGCCCCAATGCATTGTGTTCGACTACATCAACGCCATCAGGCAACTGGAACTTACATCCAGCGTCAACTACCCCAATAATTTTAGAGCCTGAGATGAAAACATCTTTGAGTCCTAAAGCTTGTGGCGCATAAACGCGAGCATTACGAAAAACCTGAATCATTGCTAAATTAATTGATGGCGCTACTTAGCAAACAAGTTTGCTGTGAATGATGCAGGGTGTAAGAGCCTGTCGCTGGGCTTGCCGAAGCAGCACGTCCGGAATAACGCGGCTTAATGCCCAGTTCGTCGAAGCGCTGCAAGGCAAACGACCAGGCGCCCATATTACGTGGCTCTTCTTGACAGTAAACAAACTCGCAGTCAGCGTGTTGTTCGATAATGTGTTGAACGCGCGCCCGCGGGAACGGATACAACTGCTCAAGACGAATGAGCGCCACGTCGTCTTCACGTCCGGATTCGCGGCGATAGTCGACCAAGTCGTGATAAACCTTGCCGCTACAGAACACGATACGTTTAACTTTTTCTTTACCACCCGGTGCATCAATGATGACTTCTTCAAAACGGTCGTTGGCTAAATCTTCGCGCGGAGAAGCAGCGCGTGGGTCACGCAACATTGACTTAGGTGTAAACAATATCAGCGGGCGACGTTGGTCGCCGTCCAAACCTTGACGGCGTAGTAAGTGGAAATACTGCGATGCGGTTGAACAATTTGCCACCGTCATATTACCTTCGGCGCACAACTGCAAAAATCTCTCTGGACGCGCATTCGAATGCTCAGGGCCCTGTCCGTCGTAACCGTGTGGCAGCAACAACGTGACACCTGCCAACTGCGACCACTTGGCCTCGCCGGCGGAGATAAATTGGTCAATCGGAATTTGCGCACCATTCGCAAAGTCGCCAAATTGCGCTTCCCAGATAACCATCGTTTGGGGATTAGCCAATGCGTAACCATATTCAAACGATAACGCTGCCTCTTCACTTAAGAGCGAATCATGCACTTCAACATGTGCCTTTACATTAAGTGTGGCCAGCGGCAAGTAATCCGCGCCGGTGCGTTGATCGCGAACCACAGCATGACGATGACTAAAAGTACCGCGTCCTGAGTCTTGACCTGCAAGTCGCATCGACATTCCGTTTTTAATTAACGTACCAAAGGCCAACACTTCAGCACATCCCCAATCGAGGTCACGCTCGCCACCAATCATCTCTTCGCGACGCTTAAGTTGGCGCAACAGATTTGGATGAACTACGTGGCCATCAGGCATCGTGTTCGTTGCAACAATAATATTTTGCAACTCGTCGATGCCAACCGCCGTTTCTGGCGACTGCGTATCACACCAATCACTTTCGCACCACGTATCTGTAGCCACGCAAGCCTCTATCTTTTGATCTTCAGCGGCGGCACTCAGTTTACGTGAAGTCTCAAGCGCAACTTTCAATTCGCGGTCGAACTCTTCGCCGACTCTATCGCACTCTTCTTGTGTCATCATGCCACGACGCACTAACAAGTCGGTGTAATTTTTATGAACTGTCGGATGATTGGAAATCTTTTGATACAACAACGGCTGGGTGTACATCGGCTCGTCGCCTTCATTGTGTCCACGACGACGGTAACACACCATATCGATTACCGCATCAGCACCAAACTCGGCCTGGTAATCGGTAGCAACATGAATAGCCTTCATGACCGACTCTGGGTAATCGCCGTTAGCGTGCAAAATTGGCGCTTCAATCATCTTCGCCAAGTCGGTGCAGTAGTAAG
>JAPYTC010000225.1 GCA_029941685.1 Planctomycetota bacterium
CTAGTCTTGTCGCTGAATTCTTGGTGTGCGAGCAAACCGACTATTCCGCCAGTAAAGAGCAAATTAATGGCATTAGAGCCGACCACGTTGCCCAAAACGGCTTGGGCTCGTCCCCGCTTGAGTGCAATCAACGAAGTAAACAACTCGGGCAATGAAGTGCCGACTGCCGCCAATAAGAATCCTGCAAATCCATCTTTCCAGCCGAATTCGGCAGCCAGGCCGAGGGCCCCATCTAAAAAATAGTGAGCGCCCATTGCCAGCATGATAAAGCCGCTGAGACACATTAAACCAACGCGAGTGGTCGAAGTTCTAGGCGCTTCTTGCAATACATCTTCGAGGGCAACTTTTGATTTTATACTTCTAACAATGATCCAAGCGTATAGCGTGATCAACAAAACGCTGCTGTATGGAGTCAATGACGGGTACTTGAACCATAAAAACACACAAAACGATCCTATAGTCAATGGCAACAATAAAAGCCAGCCGATGCGTTCGACTTCGAGCCTTTTACGCCCCTTAACGAGCAAGCACGCGCCGAGCACAATCAGTACATTGAAAGCGTTCGAGCCCATTAAGTTGCCGAAAGCGACCTGCGGATGCTCAGCAACGCTCGAAAGGCTAACGAACAATTCGGGTAAAGATGTACCAAGCGCTAACAGCAACATACCGGCCACCCAATCAGGCCATCCCCAGCGCTGGGCTAACTTGAGACTAGTGCGTACCGAGTAATCGGCGCCGATGACCATTGCAACTATGCCGGCCATGATGTAGAAAAGGTGTGTTCCCATTCGAGTTTGAGTAGTATATAACACATGAGCCTGCCAATCGTCGCCGTCAGTGTCGAGTTACTTGATGCCCCGCATTACGAGGGTGTTAAGCGCTGCCAACTTTTTCACCCTTACCTCGATTGCCTGCGTGACGCCGGATTAATCCCATTGCTCATTGCCCCAGATGCGTCACACGCCGAACTAAATCAGATTTTGGATGGTGTCGATGGCGTTCTATTGACAGGTGGTGACGACATTGACCTCACCCTGTGCGGCGGTCCTACCCCATTAGACGAGTGCAAGCCGGTTCCAGAAGCACAGCAACAGTCGGTAATGGCGATGATTGATATCGCCGAAAAGCGAGATATCCCCTTGCTGGGCATATGTTTAGGAATGCAGTCATTAGGTGTCGCGCACGGTGCAGTACTCAACCAGCACTTAGCACAGCACGAGCAGCACACCAAGGGTATTGAGCACAACGTCAACGTATGCGAGCCAGGAATTATCATGGATGCCATCGGCACCAAGCCTTTCTCGATCCTCTCTTATCACCACCAAGGATTTGATTCAGTAAGCCTGCCGCTGAAAGTGGTTGCCACAGCCGATGACGGAACTATTGAAGCCATCGAGTTACCTCAGCATAATTACATTGTCGGCGTACAATGGCATCCGGAAAAAACACCGTCGTCTGCTGCAAGCCGAGCACTTTTTGCCAGCTTTGCGAATGCGGTGAACCAATACCGCGCACAGCGCGTTAAACAACCATGAGTCACTCTGACAAACTCAAAAAGCAAGCTGCTCTTGATGCAGTGAAAGACAAAAAGCGCATCGTCTTTGCGATAGTTGGCTTAATCATTTGTATTAGCATTGTGGTACAGATTAACAGCACTGCTACGAATCCGAGCACCAAGGTTGTCGAGCAGCAAAGAAGTCATGTGGACATCAACGCGATGTTGCCAAAGTTTGATGCCGAATTGCTAGCCACGATTAAAGATTCAGTCGATGCCGAGCGTGTAATGCTCGAGCCCGAAGCGTTTGCGGCTACTGCTTATAATTCTGGCGCCCTACTTTCATCATGGGTATTTCTTCTTGGCGAACCCAAGTTTGATTTCGTTGACAGTCTCAAAAATCCAAGTCCATATCGCGGACAAGTCTTTCGCGCACGCGGCGAACTTTTGGACGCCCGTACTATCACGCGAGTGGTTGGCGGGACATCAGAGTACTGGACACTACTTAAAACTGAAAACAATGAGTTGATGTTTTATGTAGCCACGCAAGTACCTGACACTTTGTTTGGTGGCGATAATTTTGTGTTGGCCGATGGCTATTTTTACAAGAACTATCGTCAACGCATTAATGGCGAATGGATTACCGCGCCGCTGTTTGTTGGCAGTCAACTTCTGCCATCGGTTGCTGCTGAAGCGCCACTGTTGCAGCCTGACATGCGCATGCTCAACAAGCTTAAAGACCAGCCCATTGGCACTGATAACAACACCTTAGAGCTCGATAAACTTAAAGAGATGTGGCATCTTGCTAACGTCGCACGAGAAATGCGGCGCGACC
>JAPYTC010000226.1 GCA_029941685.1 Planctomycetota bacterium
ATGATGATGGCCAGTCGTATCGTCCTCGCTACCGGTGACACTCCAAGCGCCATGCGAACCCTCAACGAAATGATTGTCGAGTTTCCTGATAACGTCGACGCACATCGATTACTCAGCGCTAAATATTATGACTTTGGTGCGCTGCAACTCACCATGAAACACTGTCAACGAATTTCCGAACTCGCTCCACAAGATCCGCGACCCGATCGTCTAATGGGATTGATCAGTAAAGATTTTGATAAAAATGAACTCGCCGTGGCACACTACACAGAGTCACTCAAACGCGCAGCTGGTGACTCAACTTTTAAACAAACCTCGGAAGTCTACGTCGAATTGGCTGAGGTCCAAGTCCGACTCCGAAACTACGCCGCTGCGCTGGCCTCCTTAGCAGACCTTCCTGCCAGTGACATGCCACCCTACCTCGTCGCCAACGCGCGGTCCTATCAAGCCGAATGTCACCTAGCCTTAGGAGAATTCGATGAAGCACAGCAATACATCCAACAAGCAATTAGTATCGACGCACAACATGAACATGCATTGGAAATGCACGGAACCTTAGCAATGCAATCTGGCCAAACAGAACAAGCGTTGGCAATTCTCCAGCACGCCGCGGCAAAACACCCTGGGAATGATCGCGTCCTGTTCAAACTATCCAACGTTCATCGCCAACTCGGCAATGCCGACGAAGCGGCAACGGTATTCGCTCAGCATGAACAAATCAAAAAACTCAAAATCCAATACATCGAGAAAAACGTTGTGGCGGCACAGGTGCCCACCGACGCTAACATCCGCTTCGAGCTAGGAAAGATCGCCGAACAACTGTATGACGTGCCTGCCGCTGCGAGTTGGTATCAAGCAGCACTGGCGCTCGATCCGACTCATCAAGCAGCCACCGCTGCGCTGAACGACCTCCCCGCCCGTCAACAATCTAACTAAGTAAAAGCATTCCTATGCGAGTTGTTGTTCAAAGAGTAAGTCATGCTAGCGTCTCAGTAGCCCGCAGTGTTGTGGGGCAAATCGAGAGCGGATTGTTGGTGTTCGTCGGTATTGGCCCCCACGATTCTGATAATGAAATAACGCAAATGGTCGACAAACTCGTAGGCCTCAGAATTTTTAACGATGACCAAGGGAAAATGAACCGCTCTCTGCTCGATAACAAAGGTGAAATGTTAGTCGTCAGTCAATTCACACTCTGGGGCAATTGCCGTAAAGGTCGTCGGCCCAGTTTCGTAGCTGCCGCTCCCCCGGAAGTGGCTGAACCTCTATACGAGCAATTTGCAATTGAAACGGCAAAACATGGTATTCGAGTCGCCACGGGAACTTTTGGGGCTGACATGCAAGTGACAATAGTGAATGATGGACCGGTGACTTTGGTGCTGGAATCTTGGTAATTCAAACCTAGTAGTGGCGGGAATGTACTCTATGCAAACTTATGACATCATCATGCTCGCCGTATTAGGATTCTCCGTAATCATTGGAGCCGTAAAAGGGATGGCTTGGCAGGTTGCGATGGTCGCGTCGATCGTGATTAGTTTCTTCGTAGCTCGAGAGTTTCATCCCGAACTGGCCGAGGCGCTGAGCGGAGTGGATGAACCGTGGAACAAGTTCATCGCCATGGCATCGCTGTATCTACTGACTTCTCTCGGCATTTGGATGCTATTTGCCTTCTGCGCCAAGCAAATCGACAAGTATGAAATGAAGACTTTTGATCGCCAGACTGGTGCACTACTCGGTGTCGTCAATGGTGTACTTTTATGTGCCATTCTAACCATGTGTGCCATAGCTTTTGGCGGCGAGACGATGCACAATCGCATCACCAAATCTAAGTCCGGACCGTATGTGTCCCGCGTGCTGGATATCGTCGCGCCTATCATTCCAACCGACCTGCAAACTTCACTCAACGATTATCTACAGAAACTGCACGAACTCGTTGAAGCGGATGAATAACGTGAACCGCTACTAAACGCCAACCAAAGCAAATTGGCGATACTAATAGACCGGTTCGCCATAGTCCGCGTCGCCAATTTCCGCTCGGCGTACTTCAACTGCCGCCACGATTTCATTAATCACATCGTAATGCGCACCAATAAGACCAGCTTGCTTTAAGAACGACACGGTTAAACCCATTGTGCCTAGTATGGCGACGATCATGTGCGGAGTAACCCAACTTGCGGTCGATTCGATTTGCGTAGCCGGATCTGCCGCAGCGCCAAAAGCAATAATGACCACAATCATCGCAACGCCGCCGATGGTCCAAGGG
>JAPYTC010000227.1 GCA_029941685.1 Planctomycetota bacterium
CCATTTAGTGGTGATGTAGTGATGGTGTAAGTTAATGCGTCATCTTCAACATCGGTGGCGAAATCACTTAAGTTCCGCTCGAAAGTAGCATCTTCATTGATGTCAGCAACGACAGGCAGTCCTGGATCAGGCGCAGAGTTGTTGGCGCCAGCGCCGGCGCTACCTGAGCCCGAAGTGACGTCGTTATCGAGAGGACCACAGGCGACCAATACGGAAAGGGAGATGATAAGATGGAGCGAATTACGGAACATGACTTGTGTTTTTAGGGTGAAAATGCCGAAAAAAGGGAATGACTCGGTCAATGAGTGTATCACAAAAATTTAAAACTCGCTGAAATAAATGAAACGAGGGGGCTGAGAGCCCCCTCGTTTGCAGTACAGGCCGAAAGGCCTAAGACTTGTAGCTGGCGGCCATGTCAGCAAGTGATGCTACCTTAATCTTGCCTGCCTGACCAGCGGTGTTGAACGCTTCGTAGCGTGCTGCGCAGACTTCGGTCATCGCGGTCATTGCTGGTGTCAGATAATTGCGTGGATCGAAAGACTCCGGTGAGTCTTGGAATACCTTGCGAATTGCTCCGGTAATCGCCATACGATTGTCAGTATCGATATTTACCTTGCGGACACCCACTTTAATGCCTTTAACGATTTCTTCGACAGGCACTCCGTAAGTCTGCTTCATCGAGCCACCATTGTTGTTGATGATGTCTTGCAGGTATTGTGGCACTGATGAAGAGCCGTGCATGACCAAGTGCGTGTTAGGAATCGCTGCGTGAATTTCAGCAAGGCGATCCATCGCGAGGATGTCACCCGTGGGCTCACGGGTGAATTTGTAAGCACCGTGAGATGTACCAATTGCGATCGCCAGCGCATCAACGCCAGTTTTAGCAACAAAGTCTTTCGCTTCCTCTGGATCGGTAAGCAACATCTCTTTAGACAAGCGACCTTCGAACCCGTGACCATCTTCTTTTTCGCCTTCGCCAGTTTCGAGCGAGCCTAAACAGCCAAGCTCGCCTTCAACGGAAACACCCACTTTGTGAGCGACATCAACTACTGATCTAGTTACGTCAACATTGTATTCGTAACTTGCAGGAGTCTTGCCATCGGCTTCGAGCGAGCCGTCCATCATTACTGATGAAAAATCTGCATCGATTGCCGACCGACAGGTGTCTAGTGCGTTGCCATGGTCGAGGTGCATACACACCGGAATTTCAGGATACATTTCAACAGCAGCGCGAATCAAATGCGTGAGTACGGTGTCGTTAGCGTACTTGCGCGCGCCGCGGCTAGCTTGCATGATTACTGGAGCATCGCATTTCTTGGCCGCAGCCATGATTGCGAGCATTTGCTCCATGTTGTTGATGTTGAATGCTGGAACGCCGTAATCGTTTTCAGCGGCATGATCGAGTAATTGTCGTAATGAGACTAAAGCCATATAGCCAAGAATACTCTATCTAATGGGTCTTGTTGAGAAGAATTTCTGAAGAATTAAGCATTGCAGGGACGCCGATAGGAAATGTTATCATGTGCAGATGTTACAAAAATACGATGAGCGTAATGAGAATTTAACCGTAAATATCGGAGGTGAATTAGTGCATCGCAATCAAGCTCGCATCTCACCATTCGACTCTTTGGTTCAAGGTGGCGATGGGGTATGGGAAGGCTTGCGTCTTTACGAGGGTCAAATATTTCGTTTGGACTCACATTTGTCACGGTTGCGGTCCTCGGCGAAGGCGCTTGCTTTCAGTGATATTCCAAGTGACGCTGAAATCACTCACCAAATATCACGGACATTAAAGGCTAACGCAATGTATGACGGTGTGCATATTCGTTTGACTTTGTCGCGAGGCGAAAAAATAACCTCGGGCATGGACCCGCGCCTCAATACCAAGGGCAGCTTGCTGATTGTATTGGCGGAATATAAGGAGCCTGTTTACGACAAGGCTGGTTTGAAGTTAATGACTTCAGCAGTGAGACGCTTCCGTCCGGATACTTTAGATCCCAATATTCATCACAATAACCTAGTACAGTCGAGTATGGCCAAAGTGCAGGCCAATGCCGCCGGCGCTGACGATGCTTTAATGCTCGACACTGAGGGGTTTGTCGCTGAAACCAATGCAACTCATGTGTTCATCGTTGATGGTGGGGTGTTGCGCACTCCAACAACGCGTGCCTGCCCAGAGGGGGTAACTCGCGACACCGTAATAAAAATCTGCGCCGCCAAT
>JAPYTC010000228.1 GCA_029941685.1 Planctomycetota bacterium
GTCATAGCCTTGGTGAGCCATTACCTCACCAACAAGCTGATAGCGCATGACCCGCTCCTCAACCAGGAGGTCCCCGAAGGGATCCCAACCTTTACTTAAAGAACCATGCGGTTCTTCAAGGCTATCTGGCATTAGCTTCAGTTTCCCGAAGTTATTCCAGTGTTGAGGGCACATTAGCCATGTGTAACTCACCCTTGCGCCGCTCTAATCGAAAACGCAGTCATCCCGAAGGAATCCTTTGTTTACTTTCGCGCTCGACTTGCATGCCTAATCCACGCCGCTAGCGTTCACTCTGAGCCAGGATCAAACCCTTCACTTTTGATTGTCGATCTCAGCCGAAGCTGGGATCTGGGTTTTTCCTTGCGCTCTTACTCGTATCACTCAAATTCATTGCGTGACAGGGTCATCCTTGTTTTTAATGAACACAGGCTGCATTCAGCCTGATACCACAAACGCTCGATTTTTGCCGTAGCCTGAGCGTAGTGCGGCCTAACAGTTTAGAACAGTCCAAGAAAGGGTCAAGTTATTTACAAACTTTATTTCAAAATTACCAAGTTTTTCGTGTGATCGACTATGGGAATTCCTTTCTGAGAGAGCGCCTAACCGTGTTAGGGTCGGATAGTTTACAGCTTCAAAACGCAGAGTCAACACTAGCAACCTCCTTTTTTTTCATTTAGCAGAAAATGCCAATATCCGACATTCTAAAATATGCTTAATATCGTGAGTAAACGCCAACAAATGTGTTTTAGGTTTTTGCGGATATTTCAACAATTAGCGGCCTAGGGCCCAAAGAATCGCCGCTGAGGAGCGAAATCGCACTAGACCGGTTGCTTGTGGCCCCTATTAGTCCGGCACGCAAGCTATGACAACTGCCTGTGGAGGTGCCGCCGCTCTCCAATTTAAAGAGAGCCAAATGTCTGCGCCGCTGATTTCTCTCAGAAGAGAGTAGAGCTAAGGATATTACCCGCCAATGCTAACCGGCACACCAGACTTCACCATCTCAAACAACTCGGTCACGTCAGCGTTATGCAAGCGCAGGCATCCGCCTGATTCGTAGCTGCCAACGGTGCTTTCGCTGTTTGTCCCATGAATGCCATACTGCGAATCTTCCTTGAAGCCTAACCAACGCTCGCCCAACGGGTTATCCGGATTACCGTAAGGCACTGGCGACCCGCCCTGCTTGTAATAGACCGGCTTCTTTTCGCACACAGCCAAAGTAAAATCGCCCAACGGAGTCGGCTCGCCTTTGCGCCCGAATGAAGCCTCGTATAAACGAATCGGCACGCCATCGGCATACAACGCCAACAATCGCGCGCCACGCCAAGCACGCATGCTCAATTTCGAGGACGGAACTTTTAACTTTTCATCTACACGCAAAATGTAATTTGACTTACCGTTAAACCCAGATACCCAGCCAGCATTCAAGGTATAACCTGCACCCACCTTCGAATTGAAATCGCGGCAAATTTGCCAATAACTATCGCCCGACTGCACTTCATAAATGTCGAACGGCAAAAACTTTGACACTTTTTGCGACACCAAATCAATCATTGGCTTTAACTCGAGCACGCGCGCACGATCGTAGCCGGCGTTCATCATGCCATCGAGAGCAATGCCAAGCGCTGTGCCGGCCACTGCGAAATTATCTTCTTCGAGTGCCATGACTGCTGTTGCTTCGGCCCAAGCGATGTCAGCCGCACTACTAAAAGTTGAGGACGCCAACTTAACAGTCACGGCGTCAACCCCGCCACTTCCCCAAGCGCTTGCATTCGCCGCAAACCCGGCATCTACCGCAGAAGCCGAAGACATGATTGCGGCACGCACCGTGCGTGATTTACCGTCAAAAATATTCATAAAATCTGACATCGACGCATATTCAGCTTGCGCCAACGCTTCCTTGCGCTCTGCAATTGGCATGCGATTCCAGTAATCGACATTGACGTCTTTAATAATGACTGCCGGAACGGGCGTTAGTTGCTCTTCGGTTTCAAGAGCAATCAAAGACACTTCGCCTACACCACCGTCCGGTGCAGGATCGTCGCTACAAGAAACTACTGTCGAACAGACGATAGTGCAGAATAATAAGCTATTAGGGATGTTTGCCATACCACTATTCTGCGCTCGCCATGTCGTCACTTCAAGAACGGTAGCAGCCCTAAAATAAAAAACCGGCCCTTTACCGAAGTAAAGGGTCGGGTCGTGTGCAGCAATC
>JAPYTC010000229.1 GCA_029941685.1 Planctomycetota bacterium
GATCCACAACAATCATAATATGGTTAATTCTAAACAATCATTTCTCGACGGTATTGCTGCCGAGATCCAAGAAATCAAAGATGCCGGTCTCGAAAAACTCGAGCGTATCATCGTCACTCCTCAAGATTCTGATATCAGAGTCGATAGTGGCGAGCAAGTTCTTAACTTTTGCGCCAACAACTACCTCGGTCTGTCCGACGATGCCGAAGTCATTAAGGCCGCAAGTGATTGCTTGCAAGAACGCGGTTTCGGTATGTCATCGGTACGCTTTATTTGCGGTACCCAAGACATCCATAAGCAACTCGAGGCGAAGATCGCAGACTTTTTAGGTTTCGAAGACACTATTCTTTACTCAAGTTGCTTCGATGCCAATGGTGGTTTGTTCGAAGTGTTGCTCACTAAAGAAGACGCGATTATCTCCGATTCGTTAAACCACGCCTCAATTATCGATGGCATACGTTTATGTAAGGCTCAGCGTTTCCGCTACGACAATAATGACATGGTCGACCTCGAACGTTGCCTAGTCGCAGCGCAAGCCGCTGGTGTACGTCGCATTCTGATTTCCACCGATGGCGTCTTTTCCATGGACGGCTTCTTGGCCAATCTGCAAGACTTGTGTGATTTGGCTGACAAGTATGGGGCGTTGGTGCATGTTGATGATTCTCATTCAACCGGTTTTATGGGTGCGAGTGGTAAAGGCACCCACGAACATTGTGGGGTGATGGGTCGTGTCGACATAATCACCTCAACCTTAGGCAAGGCGCTTGGCGGCGCATCGGGTGGTTACACTTGTGCATCGAAAATAATCGTCGACGCTTTACGCAATCGTTCACGTCCTTATTTGTTTTCTAACTCGCTAGCGCCACCTATTGTTGCCGCATCATTGGCTGTGTTCGAACGTTTGAGTAATACCACCGAGTTGCGTGACCGCCTCGAAGAAAATACTAAGTTGTTTCGCGATAAAATTTCTGCAGCTGGCTTTGACATTAAAGAGGGAGTGCATCCCATTGTGCCGTTGATGTTGGGCGATGCCAAGTTGGCAGCTGACATAGCAGCAGATATGTTGGCTGAAGGTATTTACGTTATTGGGTTTAGCTTTCCAGTCGTGCCGCGTGGTCAAGCCCGTATTCGAGTGCAGATTTCCGCAGGACACACCACCGAACAAATTGAAAAGGCTGTGGCAGCTTTCATTAAAGTAGGGCGTAAACATAAAGTTATTGACTAGATGACCGAACCTCTATGGCAACCGAGTAAAACTGCGATTGAACAGTCGCAGATTGCGCGGTTCGCCGAACAAGCTGGTGTGGTTGACGCGACAGCTGATGTTGATTATCAGCAGCTGTGGCAGTGGTCGGTTGATAATCGAGCGCAGTTCTGGGAACAAATTTGGCAGCAATTCGACATCATTGGTGATGCTGGCGACATCATTCTTGGTGAAGACAAAATGCCCGGCGCTGAATGGTTCCCGCAAGCCAAGCTTAACTTTGCCGAAAATTTATTGCGGCGCCGCGATGATGGCGAAGCAATAGTCTTTGTCGCTGAAGATGGTAGCCGTCGCGCGCTTACATTTCGGCAGCTTGCCGAGAGGGTGCGTTGCATGCGTCACTCTTTGCGATTAGCTGGGGTGGGCCAGGGTGATAGGGTGGCAGCATATTTACCAAACGTCCCCGAAGCGATTATCGGCATGCTTGCCACTTCTAGTATTGGCGCAGTGTGGTCGTCATGCTCACCCGATTTTGGTGTAGCAGGCGTACTCGACCGCTTTGGCCAAATCGAGCCAAAGGTGTTACTGGGTTGCGTTGCTTACACTTATAAATCAAAAGTGATTGATGTTAGCGAAAAGTTGCAACAAGTCGTTGCCGGCATCCCCAGCCTTCAGCAGGTGGTGGTGGTGCCTTATGGCGACCAAGCAGCCGCACGGGATTTTGTTGAGGCAGGCGCTGCTATACCACACACACTATTTAACGATTTTTTGACAGCGGGCGTCGCTTCAGAGTTGCAGTTCGAGCGCACTAGTTTCAACCACCCGCTGTACATCATGTTTTCGTCAGGCACTACCGGAAAACCCAAATGCATCGTTCATGGCCAGGGCGGCACCTTGTTGCAACACCGTAAAGAACATTCGTTGCATTGTGATTTGCGTGCTGATGAAAAGATTTTTTACTTTACGACCACCGGCTGGATGATGTGGAATTGGCTCACTTCTGCAT
>JAPYTC010000230.1 GCA_029941685.1 Planctomycetota bacterium
CGGACGTAAAGCTGTCGAAGCTGCGGTAGGTGGCGAATACAGTTCGGGTTCGATTGCGCTGCGCCGTTTAGATGGCGATGTTTATCAGTGTGACACCATTGTTACCGAGCTTAAAAACGTGGCGAAATACACTAAAGATATGCCAGAAGAATATCTCGATGGCCATCAAGGCGTGACGCAAGCGTTTATAGATTACGCGTTACCGCTCACTGGCGGTATTACGCCAATGGCTGATTTAATTTAATGTCAGCATGTGCACTTTGTTCAAGCGACGGCGAACTTTCTGAGTTCGCCGTTGTTCCTAAAGAGGAGGTCGTTGCTTTGTGCGACGTTTGTCATCCACAAGTTAGTGGCGATGCCGAACTCGATGAAAACCATTGGCGCTGTCTTAATGATTCGATGTGGAGTGAAACCCCGGCAGTGCAAGTATTGGCATGGCGCATGTTAAATAAATTGTCGGCCACTGATTGGGCGGGCGGTTTGCTTGATATGCTCTACCTCGAGGATAATTTGCGCCAGTGGGCCGAATATCAAGAAGTAGTCGCTCCGACACACGTGGATAGTTTGGGTATCGAGTTAAACCCTGGCGATAGCGTGGTACTGATTAAAGACCTTGATGTAAAAGGTGGCGGGTTTACGGCTAAGCGTGGTACCGCGGTTAAGGGTATTCGTTTGGTCGAGAATAATCACGAGCATATTGAAGGGCGCGTTAGTGGCCAGAAAATTGTGATCCTGACTAAGTTCGTGAAGAAGCAGTAGTCGAAAAGCTACAACGCCTTACGCGGTGGCAACAACAAACTGCTGGTCATAAAACCAGCGACAATTGCCGCACCACTAACAAACACCTGAAACGCCGATTGCAGTCCGGTTTCAAAATTGCCGCCAGCGATATCGGTGATTGATAAAAAGCTCGTTGCGCCCGGCACCAATATCAAAATCCCTGGCATCAACACGGTAAGTGCCGGGCGATCGAATGTCCGAGCGAACATGTTTCCGAACAAGGCGACGATAACGGCAACGATAAATAGACTGGGTGCGCGCTCGAGGTTTTCTAAACCAAACTTCATTGCGAGGTATGGCAAGCACACGGCAACCACTGCCCAAGGCAAATCGCGGCGTGAGTTATTAAACAACACACCAGTGCCGAGCCCAACGATGACAATCGATAGCGGCGGCAACCACGGTGGCATTGCAGGGGGCACTACTTGCGGAAGACTGTCGATGTTGATGATGTATTGCGCAAGTCCGCTACCAAACAGTACGCCGATGAACAACATCATTACCGTCATGCCGGCGCGGGCAAGTCGCGCTGAGCCCGATACCGGATGATTAAGTACCAACTCGGTGGCCCCGATGATGATGCCGAAACCAGGTATCAAAATGATGATGCCAGCTAAAGTAGAAATGTCGGCGCTAGCACCAAACAGTGCGGCGCCGGCCGTGGCAACAAAACTAACCACCATCGCCGATAGCGGGTCGTACAAGCGACTGACTGCTTCGCGATGTTGCGACCACTGAAAAATCAGAAACAGAACAAGTCCGCAAATTGTTGATAGCACCACATCGCCAAGGTTGCCACCAAAGAAAGTCGACGCGCCGCCGCTAGTTAAAGAGAATGCGAGTAAGGTGACGACGGGGTGGTATGCGAATTTTTCATTAAGGATTTCATCGAGCTGCGCGTTGGCGGCGGTTATTGTTAAATCGGTGGCGAGGAAATCGTTGAATAATTTATCGAGTTGACTCAAGCGATGTAAGTCGATTGAGTTGTTGTGCACACGCTGTAAACGCGCGACCCCATTTTCACCAGGAATGTCGTAGCTGTACATAATCGCCGACGGCGTAGTGAAAAAATTGCCCTTGAGACCGAGCTCGTTGGACATGGCCTTTAATGCATCTTCGAGGCGATGGGCGGGGGCTCCATAGCGGTGCAGCGCCTTGCCCATACGTTGGACAAAGGCAATGCGATCTTGAGTGGTTGAGGACGGGGTCATGACGCTGGTGGTGCGCCATATTGTAACTTATTTTTTGTAAATCACCCACACATTGCATTCATCATGCTACCAATATTGCTATTGAATCTTCTCGTTGGTCAGCATGATGAAATAACTTATAAATAGCTAATGACAATCCCTCGCCATCCGCAAAAGGGGTGTCATGCTCAAACTCGCACTACCCGTCTTCCTGATAAGCGCCGCTTTATCTGG
>JAPYTC010000231.1 GCA_029941685.1 Planctomycetota bacterium
TGCGGCTGCTGGCACCGATGTAATTATTATCGAACGCAATATTGATACGCACGTTAAAACCGTGCGCAAAAAGTTGGGCGACTACGCCGACGTCATTAAAACTGTGCGCGGAGTGGGGTATAAATTTGTTGAATAGCGTTTTGGTGTTTATTGCTGCTGCGGCAGTGTTGGTGGCGGTGCGCGAATACTTGCGCCGTGCAAAACTTGAATCTCAGCAACAAGACTTAGATTGGCAAAACATTGCGCTACGCCGGTCGTTGTCGCAGTTGTCAGTAGGCTTCGTGTTACTCGGCGGCGATGATGCCGTCCGTTTTCAAAACGTGGTCGCTGACGATTTACTCGGAGAGACTAGTGCGAGCTACTGGGGCGGAGCGCATCACAAAAAGTTAGTGGCATTTTTACAGCAGAGTAAAGGGCAAGCAAGTGGCAACCGCGAGATCGAGATTAGCAACGATGAGGGCAAATCATTAGTCAACGCGATTGTTCTAGAAATCGATAATGAATTCCGCGTGCTTCTTTTACAAAACCTTGAGGCTGAGGCGCTGGCGCATTTGCGCTTGCGCGAGTTTGTGGCCAATGCAAGTCACGAATTAAAAACTCCGATTGCGGCGATTATTGGCATGCTTGATTTGCTGCCGCACATGACGTCCGAAAAGCAGACGGATCTTACCGAGCGACTGCAAAGAAATGCGAACAGTTTGGCGATATTGGTTGACGACTTACTGACGTTGTCGCGTGCCGAGTCTTCAGCGTCACCATTTACCCCAGTGGCCTGTGACGCGATCGAATTAGCGAATAGGGTGATTGAGCAGTTTAAGTTGAAGGCGAACTACAGGAGTTTAAGTTTAGAGCTTGAGGCGCCGTCGACATTGATGGTGGTGGCTGACGAGTTGGCCTTGAGTCGCGTGTTGAGCAATTTAGTTGAAAACGCTTTGGCTTATACCGATAAAGGTTCGGTTGTTGTGCGGCTGGCCAATCATAATAGTTTATGGTCTATCGAAGTTGAAGATAGTGGGCCGGGGATTGCTGCCGAACATATCCCGCGATTGTTCCAACGGTTTTTTCGTATTGACGCTGCGCGCAGTCGGGCGTTGGGCGGCACTGGGTTGGGTTTGTCAATCGTGCGCAACTTTGTCGAGCGCATGGACGGCGCCATTACTGTCGAGTCAACCATTGGCAAGGGCAGCATCTTCCGTGTAGAGCTACCTAAATCTTAGATGAAATTTGTATTCGTCGTAAATCGCAACGCCGGCAAAGGCAGAGTCCTTAAACAGTGGACGGCGCTCGAGGCGCGCGTCGCCGAATTGTTTGATGATTATGAAGTGGTGTTTGATTTAGCGCCGATTCCGCGCGATGCTGATGTGATCGTTGCGGTGGGTGGAGATGGTACTGTTCATTATGTAGTAAATTATTTAATGACAAGTGGCGGTGGTGCAGCGCTCGGGATATTACCCCTAGGCAGCGGTTGCGATTTCGCGCGCAACTTCGACGCCAGCGATCCACTTGCGGTGCTAGCGCATGGTGCGCGCCGCCAGATTGATATCGGAGAAATAGAATCGGCCGGCAATAAAATATGGTTTGCCAATGTCGCAGATGCGGGGTTGGGGGCAGAGGTAACGCGGCAGATGTCTAGCCATTCGCGTAATTACTTATTGAGCACGCTGAAGGCGTTGCTTGGTTATAAAAATGTCGAGGTGAAGTTGTCGGCTGATGATGTCGAGATTTACGCCGGCCCACTAAAGTGTTTGGTAATCGCCAATGGTAAATACTTCGGTGATGGCATGGGCATTGCGCCCGACGCGCTACTGGATGATGGGTTGCTGCAGTACGTCATCATTGGCAATATTTCACGAATCATGGCGGCAATTAAATTACAGCAGACTTACAAATGTACGCACATTAAGCACCGACATGTGCATTACGGGTGCGCGCGCGAATTGCGTTTAGAGGTGTCGTCTCCGCTGGCGTTTGAGGCAGACGGTGAATTGATGGCGCGGATGCCAGTCGGCGAAGTGGTTTATGCCAGTGCTTTGGCCAAAGCATTGACTGTGATTTGTTAAAATCCAACAGCTACCATCATGGACACCTTCAACTTCTTGAGCCTGAATCTTTTGCCTTTTTTATTGGCAATGGGCGGCAGCTATTGGTTGTCACGACCCGGCAATAAATTGGCTGCTATCGATAAGCCAAACAG
>JAPYTC010000232.1 GCA_029941685.1 Planctomycetota bacterium
CGACCGTGCGATAGCGACTGGTCTAGCTACGATTCGTGGTCACAAGCTGATGCTGATTGCGCAGCGTAAAGGGCAAAACACCAAAGACCGCTTGTCTTGCAATTTTGGCTCGGCTCACCCCGAAGGCTACCGCAAGGCGTTGCGTAAGATGAAGCTTGCCGAACGCATGGGCATTCCGATTGTGTGCCTTATTAACACACCAGGTGCTTATCCGGGTGTCGGTGCTGAAGAACGCGGGCAGGCCCGTGCTATTGCCGAAAACATATACGAGATGTTTTCTATTAAAACGCCTATTATTTCAATAGTAATTGGCGAAGGAGGTTCGGGCGGTGCTTTGGGTATTGCTGTGGCGGACAAGGTGGCGATGCTTGAAAACTCTTGGTATTCAGTAATTTCTCCAGAGGGTTGCGCCTCGATTTTATGGCGCAGTGCCGACGGCAAAGAGGATGCCGCCGAGGCTCTGAAACTGACCGCACCATCTTTGCTTGAGTTGGGTATTGTCGATGATGTGATTAGCGAGCCTGTTGGTGGCGCGCATAGTGAACCTGCTGCTGCGGTTAACGCTGTGGCTGACTACATTGAGCAATGCTTGAATGAGTTGGGTGCCTTAAGTACCGAGCAGATGCTCGAACGACGCGATGAAAAATTCCGTAACATCACGCGGCAACAGTCGGCGTCCGCGGCAACAATAACGCTAGATGCTGCTGATAATGTAGACGCATCGCGCAAAAGCCTAGAAAACCCTGATTTTCTGCCAACACCCGACGAATCTCCGCGTAATTAACCACACATGGACAACTCTGCTTTGCACTTGCTAACCGATGTCACTGACGATAAGTCAACAGACAGTAATGACAGCTTGTCGCAATGGCACAATTTGACCGACGAAGATTTGTTTGTTCTTACCCGAGATGGCGAGCGCGACGCCTTTCGTTTGTTAGTCGAAAGGTACGAGGGTAAGGCTGTTCATGTGGCGCGTGGCTACGTGCGTTCATTCGAAATTGCGCGCGAGATTGCGCAAGAGGCTTTTTTAAAGGTCTACGATACGCGAGACCGCTTCGATCCTAAGCAAAGTTTTCAGGCGTGGTATTTTCGTATTCTGCGTAATCATGCCATCGATCGTGTGCGTCGTATGACGGCTGGTACTCCTGGTAGCACGAGCGAGCTGATTGGCGACTACGAAACAACTTCACAAGGGCCATTGCAGCAAGCATCGCGCGCCGAGCGTCTTGAGATGGTGCGAGCAACTCTAGAAAGCTTGCCTATGCAGTCTCGCCAAGTGTTAACTTTGCGCGAGTTCCAGTCAATGTCATGCGCCGAGATAGGCGAAGAAATCGATGCTACCCCAGGTACTGTGCGTTGGCGCTTACATGATGCGCGTAAACGGTTCCGCGCGCAATGGGAGCGTTCATTTGGTCCAGAAACGTCCGGAGATTCGCTGTGAAATGTAGCATCGCAATAGATTTGTTACCGTTGTACGTTGGCGACGACCTCGGACACGACGGAGTCGCTGTCCGTTTTACAAGTCAGCTCGAAGACCACCTCGATCACTGTAAGTTGTGCGAAGCCGAGTACGCAATCTACGCCGATGCGCGTCATGCATTACTCGAAGCAAAAGGCGGAATAGACATCGAGTCGCTTGCAAGTTTGTGGCAAAGTATCGACGAACAGTTGCCGCCCTCAACGTCAGTCTTTAGTCGTCGTCGCATCATCGCCTCTTTGGGCCTAGCCGCATCTCTTTTGGTGATATTACTGTTGCCAATTTCAAGTCAAGACGCGGCCTCTTTGGTTGAATCAGACGGGGTGGTTGTTCATGAAATTTCAATTCCCGACAACCTAAACGATATCGTTCCACCTTCACCACTTAATACGCAACAACTATCCCGCGTTATGAGTCCAGGTGAGGTCGCTAACTACTTTGATACTCAGCAGCGAATCCGCAGCTTTCAGCTTTTTGAGCAAAGCATTGTTTCGCCAAGGTTCAATCAGTCTGGTACTCCAGCGGCAAGCATGGTTGGCCTAGACCTTTCTACTAACAAGTCTTTATAAAGCGATGCTTACGATACTGCTTGCGTTGTTCTTACATCAGCCACAGGCGCCTGCTGTTGCGGCTCCAACACAGCTGCCGCTATTAGATTTTCAGCAGTTGTGTCAAGAATTGCACTTGCAGGCTGG
>JAPYTC010000233.1 GCA_029941685.1 Planctomycetota bacterium
GAATTTGCGTGCCACGGCGTCTCGAAAAAAGTTCAGGAAGGTAGCTCGAACTAGCATTGCACCACCGCCGAACAAAACCACACGAAACAATAATTCTTCGTACAAGCCAGCACCAGCCGCTATCGATAATTTCGCATGAACACTTAGCGACTCACCGACAGCTTGCAAAGTTAAGGGCAACAACTCGACGTCAATTGCACTAGTAAGTAAATCAAGAATGGGGCCGAGCAGTACTGCCCAAAACAAGGACTCGGCAAAGATGAGGGTGGCTCCGCCCCGCCAAGCTAATTCAAGCGAACGGATACGCCCTATTGACCACAAAATGGCCAACACTAACAGCGACACCAAAGCAGGTAAGGCGTATGGCTGCCATTGCTGAATAACGTATTCGACTAACCATGAATGCTCGAGACGATCTAAAGAGTATCCGCTGAGGTGCAGCAGCGCCAACGGCAGTAGCATCAAAAAGCTGACTGCTGGATCGCGACGAAACGGGGCGGCGATAGAGTTCACGATGATTTCTTAACAGCGACGAATAATCGTGCAACGCCGCCGGTGAGAGCAGTATCAGACAATATTTGAAGTTCGTTAGATATTAACAATTTCGCGAAGGCAGTTGCAGAATAAAAGTCGTCGACACTTTGGGGTAAATAAGTATAGGCACCGGTACGCCCTGCTCGCACGATTGCAGCAATAAGCGGCAACACGCGCAAGAAATAAAGACGAAACAAAAAGCGCCAAACTCGGTTGCGGATTGGGAAAAATTCGAGGATCACCAGGCGCCCGCCTTCTTTGAGGACGCGGTGACATTCTTGAATAGCTAAGTCGACATTTTCGACGTTGCGAATACCAAAGGCAATGCTGACCACATTAAAGCTATCCTCGTCGAAAGGCAATTGTTGGGCATCTGCTTGCACCCAATCAACGGTGACCTTCTTTTTGTTAGCTTTTGCTGGCCCCTTGGCGAGCATTTCATAGGTGAAATCGGCACCTGTTGTTTGACATCCGTTTTTAGCAAAAGCGATTGCGAGGTCTCCGGTACCACAACACAAATCTAAGACTCGGTCGTTTGCGCTGCAGCCTGCCGCCGTTATTGCACGACGACGCCACGCGCTATCGATACCAAAGCTTAAAAAGCTATTTAAAAAGTCGTAACGCTCGGCAATCTCGCCAAACATCGATTGTACTTGCTTCCCTGGAGGAGCTGCCATTCAATGATTAATCTTGCCGAGCGCTATGCGCTGCTCGTAAATTACTGACGCCAGTAGTGAGCTAGAACGGATACACCTTCTACCCGAATCGGAGCTACAGCTACTGTACCGTCGGTTATGTTTAGCACGTCGATGAAACCAGCTGAAGAAGCTGCAAACAAGAAACGTGGGTATGAGGCAGGAATTACTGCACCACCACCCGGACGCGAAAGCGCCTTGGAGCTGTGAGCGACAATGTTGCTACCACCATAAACTGAGTAGGCTGTGCTAATTGAACCGAAGTTGTTGAGATCGTCAACGGCCATGTCGCGAATAGATGAAGACGAGAATACATCTTTGTATTGCTTAATCATCAACCACTCTTTACCACGACGACTTGGGTCAGCCACCACACCAGGAGACAAACGAATGTTTACTGGACCGGTTGGTGAAGAGTCAAGCCAGATGTCGTCGATTAACGCACCTGTTGGTGCTGAGTATGCTACAAACACGGAGTGCTTTTGCGAACCAGGGTTAATCAAAATCGCACTTGGGTTTTCGAAACCACTGCGGCCATCAAGTAGTGGCTCGCCGATGAACTCGTCGAAACCAATACCCTGCAAACCATCAGGACCCGATTCGAAAATCTTCATGCTTCCGCTTTGTGAAACCACGTAAGCATAGTAAAGGCCTGTGTTGTACACAGAAGACGAGCGGTCGGTTACGGCCAACAATTTTGGATTGGGGACACCAGAGATAATCTTACGCACTGCGAGGCCGTTTCCGGAGACCAATGCCATTGAGTCTGAACGGTCACAGATGATGACGATGTCTTCACCCTGTCCTTGCCATACAATCTCGGTTGGCCCCAAAGCACGACGGTTATTGCTATCTACCAAACTAACCACCTTGATGACCTCAAGGAATGTTAGAGAGAACGGGTCGGTGTCGATGAAAGTTACCGTTGAAGCACTGTTG
>JAPYTC010000234.1 GCA_029941685.1 Planctomycetota bacterium
GGCACCATCGCACCGTAACAGAACACCACGCAATCACCACCTTGAGTCACTTCGCGCACGGTAGATAAATCTACGGTGTACATTCCTTCAGGCACCTCTTCGCGGAAGGCGCGGTAAAGCGCTTTCGGCTCCATGAACAACACTGGGTCTGGGTCTTGAATCGATGCAATCAATAATCCTTTGGCATCGTAAGGTGTCGACGGGATGACCACTTTTAGACCAGCAGTGTGCGCAAAGTAAGCCTCACCCGATTGCGAGTGATAAAGTCCGCCGCGCATGCCGCCGCCATAAGGAGTGCGAATGGTCATCGGCACGGTGTATTGTCCGCCCGAACGGTAACGCATTTTGGCGGCCTCAGAAACGATTTGGTCGAAGGCAGGGAAAATGAAATCTTGAAACTGAATTTCACAAACGGGCTTCATGCCGTTCATCGCCAGGCCGATACCGACACCGATGATGCCGTCTTCACTAAGAGGCGTGTCGAAACAACGCTCTTCGCCGAATTCGGCAGTCAGATTTTCAGTGGCTAAAAACACGCCGCCCTTAGGACCGACATCTTCGCCAAGCACGAGGACGCTTTCGTCTTCGGTCATTATTGTTCTCAAGCCGTCATTGACAGCTTGCACCATTGTGAGTTCGCTCATAGTGGGAATTCTCCGTTTTCGTCTACTGCTTCGTCGCGTTCGGAATAATGTTGGATGCAGTATTCCATTTGTTTCTTAAGGTGCGCAGGCTGCTCTTGCCACACGTCAGTGAAAATCGTGCTAAGTACCGGGCGACCCTTAGTTTCGGCGGCCCGCGCTCCGGCAAGCATTTCGGCGTCAGCATCGGTGCGAATTTGATCAGCACTCTCGTCAGTAAGGACGCCTTCGTTAATCAAATAAATGCGGAAGCGTTTGAGGGGTTCTTCGGCCTCGGCCTTCTCGAGTTCAGCGGCTGGCACATATTTGGTTGGGTCGTCAGAGGTGGAGTGCCCGCCTAAACGGAAAGTAATGGCTTCGATAAGGGTCGGCCCTTCACCGGCACGCGCTTTGGCCACCGCGTCTTTCATTACCATATAAACCGCGAGCACATCATTGCCATCAACGGTGACGCTCGGCACGCCATAAGCTTCGCCCTTAATCGCATAACCGTCGGATACGGTCTGCTTGCTAGATGGGCATGAAATCGCCCATTGGTTGTTCTGGCAGAGGAAGATGGTTGGCGCGTTCATCACACCAGCAAAGTTCATTCCGGAGTGAAAGCCTAATGTTGATGTCGAGCCGTCACCAAAAGTAGTGAGGGCGACTGCGTCTTCACCGCGCATTTTGGCGGCGAGCGAAATACCGACAGCTTGCGGGATTTGCGTGCCAAGGGGTGAAGATATCGACAGCCACTTGAGCGGTTCAGTGAAGCTGAAGTGGACGGGCATTTGACGTCCGACCGCTGAGTCGTCGGCATTGCCGAACATGTTATCGAACATGCTTTCTGCTGACACGTTATTGTAAAACAGCATGCCGAAGTCGCGGTAGTGCGGTGCAAACCAGTCTTTAGAAGCGTCTAAGGCAGCGGCGGCACCAACGGATGTCGCTTCTATACCGCGGTTGGGGACGGAGAAGCCAATTTTACCGGTACGCTGGAGGTTCATGCAACGCGAGTCGAATGCACGAGTTTTGACAATAGCGGTGTACAGTTGGATCAGCGTGGAGTTGTCTAACTCTGGCGGGGGTACTGTCCCGGTGAGGCTACCGTCTGCGTCTATTATTTGGAGTGGTTCACTCATGGTGGTCTGCCGTGGGGTTTGGAGACAGTATATCTGTGAGGATGGTAATATTGGAGGTATTTTGTTCGGCAATAGTGGCTAACTTATTGTATTGGCTTTAAGCGACCTGCCGCAATAAACGAAAGAGCCGCATAGCCACTTGATCCTGGGCGCCACCTTTGCTATGATCTGCCGTGCCGAGAAAAACATCCCCATCTCTTTCAATGATTGACTTCTTCTGCGGTGCAGGCGGGTTCTCGGAGGGATTTAGGCAGCAGGGATTTACGTGCCTCAAGGGCTACGACAACTGGCGGCCAGCCATCCTGACTCACAATCTAAACCACAATTTAGAGGACACCACGTCTAACATTCTAGATTTTGG
>JAPYTC010000235.1 GCA_029941685.1 Planctomycetota bacterium
TAACCGTATGGTGCGCGACGGAGAATTGTCGGCGCCGATTGTGTTGGGTCGCGATCACTTAGATTGTGGTTCGGTAGCAAGTCCTAATCGCGAAACCGAAGCCATGAAAGACGGTTCAGATGCGATCGCTGATTGGCCGTTGCTCAATGGCATGCTTGCGGTTGCTAGTGGCGCGAGTTGGGTGAGCATGCACCATGGTGGCGGTGTGGGTATTGGATACTCGCAGCATTCTGGCCAAGTGGTTTGCTGCGACGGCACTATCGAAATGGACAAACGCATTGAAGCAGTACTTACTAACGACCCGGGTATGGGCGTAGTACGCCACGTTGACGCAGGCTATGACGAAGCTATTGACTGCATGAATAAACACGCAGTCAAAGTACCGCGTTAAATATTACTCCATCGAGTCAAGATCGGCCTTCATCTCAGAGAGAATCTTTGTGGCGCGAGGATTGTCTTTGTACATCGCATAAAGTGCGTTGTAGCCTTTTTCGAAGATCTTGACATCTTTCTTATCCTTGGCAACCTCCATGACCTTACTCCAGTAACCGTAAGTCATGTCGCCACTTGCGAACTGGCCGTTCTTTGCCATACCATAAAGTTTTTCGGCTAACTCGTCTTGCTGGTCTTTGTCGCGACTAGTGTTTTGGAACATGTCTGCTATCTTTAGATTAAAAAGTAAAGCATCGATTTCGACAAGGTCTGCCTCCCATTGAGTTTTATTAAACTTTTTCGGCTTAACTAGGGCTTTGCGTTGCCTCGCACCTTGCTCAAGCCCGACGCTTCCGAGCCGTAATTCAGTTAACAGGATTGAAGCTTCGAGGCCTACTTCGCCTGCTTCTTTTCTAGAACGTAAACTATCAAGAGCATTGAGGCTATCAATAGAAGCAGAGAAAGAGGCGATGTCGCGCCCGGCAGGTGTTGCTACTTTTTTGCCGGAGGCATCGAGAATCATTAAGGTCGGGAAACTACGAATGCTATATCGGCGCGCAAGAGCATCGGATGGGTGACCATCAATCCTTGCAGTAAAGTTTACGAAAGGAATAACCGAGTTGTTCCATTCTTTAAATTCATCTGTAGAAAGCAGACCGCTTTCTAAACTTATACAAGGAGGTCATGGGGAATATGATCGAGAGAAATATGCTAGTACATATTTCCCTTCAGATTCAGCACGTGCGAGAGCATTGCTATGGTCGAGTTCCCAGCTGCCATTTTGAATCCAGGACTCGGCAATTTTATTATCGTATTTAGCTTGGTTGTCGTCATCTTGCGCGACTGCGGAAGCAGAAAGTGCAAGAGCCGCAACTAGCCCCAGTGTAAGTGAGCAAAATTTCATGGTTTGCATCTTAACATGTTAGACTGTGCGCGTGATACATTCTCGACGATTTGATGTGATCATTCATGGAGCAACGGGGTTTACAGGGCAACATGCTGCGGGTGAATTGAACCGTGCGGCTAGCAAGGATTTACGTTGGGCAATTAGTGGCCGTAATGCCGACCGCTTGCGCGAGATGTCAGCAGACCTTGGCTGCGAGTATATTGTTGCTGATAGCTTGAGCGATTCTCAGTTAAACGAGTTGACGATGCAAACCCAAGTAATGCTATCCTGCGCTGGACCATTCGCAGCCTTCGGCGAAAAATTAGTGGCAGCATGCGTAAAAAATAAATGTCACTATGCAGACCTTACGGGCGAATCACATTGGGCTATAAAGATGGCCGCGCGTTATGGTGCCGCAGCAACTGACAACGAAGTAACCCTGATTCCATCTAGTGGCTTTGATTCGGTGCCGGCGTCGCTTGGCGCTCAGCATTACTTGCAACGCATCGCGATGGACGGTCGCCAAATCAATTCTTTCGGTAGTTATTATTCAATGCGCGGCGGCCTGAATGGAGGCACCTTGGCTTCAGGGCTGCAGTTGGCAGAAGATGGTTTGTCTGTGCCTGATAGCGCTCGGCCAGGAGTGTTTAAGGTGACCGCGTTAAATAAATACGCTAGCGAATTCGTGATGGCACCGATAAATGAGCGTGTAGTTAGTTTAGACACAAATGTCGTATATCACGAACACCTTTTAACTCCGAATAAATTTAGCGCGTACTTGGTCAAGTGGTA
>JAPYTC010000236.1 GCA_029941685.1 Planctomycetota bacterium
GGCATGCGTTGCGCGTTTATGCCGGCCAAAGCATCAGCCATACCATGCGTTTTGAATTTGTTAACTTGGCTAGCGTGGCATTCGGCGCATACGCGGTCACTTGCATTTGGCAACTCGGCTAAGGGTTGCTGCTGTCGTGTTAAATCAACACTAAGTCGCGGTGGGGTGACATCGGTATTTTTGCTGCACGCCCAAACGCACAACACTGACAGGGCAGCAAGATAAATCGCCCGCACTTACATATATGGATTCTCACCCGAAGTGTGATCGGTTGCATCGTTGATACCCTCGATTTCTGGCACCGCGTCGCGAATCGCGACTTCGACACCTTGCTTCATCGTCATTGCCGCCGAGCCACAACCCTGACAGCCACCACCCATAGTGATGAATAATTCTTTGTCATCGCTAGCCTGAATTTCAACCCAACCACCATGCGAGGCAAGATTCGGATTTAAAGTATCGTCGATAACAGCCTGTGCTTTTTGACGCAACAAATCGTCGCCTTGTTGTGCTTCAAGTGCGCCACCTTTAACGGCCACGCTGCCCGTTTGCAAATGCTCGCGAATTGCTGACCCAGCACTGCGCGCAACTTCACGCCAATCGCTCGGCGTAGCAGCCATGCTAATGAGAACTTCGCTGTTGTTGATGCGCACGCCTTTAAGGTTATCGACGGAGTCAAACAAATGCCCCGCTAACGGTACCCATTCAGCCGCCCACTCTTTATCAGAGGTGTAAAGGCAGCCTACAAACATGTTGTTGGCCACACGGAACAAACAGTTGCTAGGGATGACCTGCGGCTCGGCCGTGATGCGGATGGTAGCTTCTTCACTCATAATATAACTATTCTACGACTGCGGCACGATGATTGAGACTAGGTGACGCGAGTATAAAGCTTGTAAATGGCTCAGAATCGTGTCTTGTTCTACGCTCCAGTTTTCGTTGAAGTACTCGACAATTTCGTGCAAAGTGTTTTTGCCATCACTAAATTCGAGGAGACCAAGTTCGAGCTGCTCGATGTCGAATGTCTCGCCACGAACCATTAAGCGCACTGACATGTTGTCGCCCTCAGAATTCGAAACGCTTTCGGCCGTAAAGTTTGGCACAGCTAAAGGAATCATCGAGCTCGTAAGCATCTCAGGGAATTCGCTTTGCTGAAAGAGGCGTCCATTAATCACCAATAAGTCTAAATCGCTATTCAGAAAACTCTTCATTGCGTCAGCGGGCGTTTCGACTATCGGCTCTTGCTTGACGTTAAACGAAGTATTTAACACCATCGGCACACCGCTTAACTTCTCAAAACGTGAAATTAAGTCGTAATACTTTGGATTATCGCTGGCGGTCACGCTTTGCAGTCGCGACGAGCCATCGGCATGGACCACTGCTGGAATTTGCTCGGCTTTTTCGGAGCGTGCTTGAACCGTTAACGACATGTAAGGCGAAGGGGAATCATCTTCAAACCAGTCACTCACTTTGTCAGCTAACACCGAAGGTGCAAACGGTCGGTAGGCCTCGCGTTTTTTAATCGCCGAGTTAATTTTCTCGACCATTGCGCCACGTCGCGGATCAGCGAGGATTGAGCGATTGCCTAAAGCACGGGGTCCGAATTCGCTACGGCCGTCAAACCATGCGACAACTTTACCCGAGTCAATCGCTTCGGCAACCACATCGAGGACGTCTAGGCCATCGAGGTCAGCTTCTTCGACCCAGTCTTGCCATTCCGTAAGCGCTTCTTCGATGTCGTCGTTGCTGTATTCGACACCCGAGTACGGCGTTAGCGATTGCTGCGGGGTAGGTAACTGTTGCGCGTTGAGTTGCGCATAAGCAAATGCCGCACAACCCACAGCCAGTCCTTGATCACCCGGATAATGCGGAATGAAAACTTGCTCGAAACCGGCTTCGCGATGAATGCGGCCATTTAATGTCGAATTAAGCGATACGCCACCAACGAAGATCAAATTCTTGGCTCCGGTCTTTGCGCGCAAATCTTGCAAGTGCTCAAGCATTACGTTTTCGAGATCACTTTGCATGTCGGCGGCCAAACTAGCATAAGCACCACGTTTCGATGCGTCACCCCATGCGTTAGGATGCGGCTCGTTGCGCAAG
>JAPYTC010000237.1 GCA_029941685.1 Planctomycetota bacterium
GCTCTAGATCGACCAACTCTTGGGCGGTCAATGTAAATTCAATGCGCACCGCCACACGCTGAGTGCTGACATTAGTGCTGATATGCGAATAACCCTGCCCTAGCGGACTTGCTCCTAATTGCCAGCTGCTGGCATCGTATCCGAGTGCACGCCAATCACTCGCCGGCGCCGCACTCGCTGTGTAATATTGCATCTGCTGACCATAATCGATAAGCGTATCCCAATTCAAATTGTTGCCGATGTCACGATTCGACGCCCACACTAGCAAATAATCACCCGCGGCAATATCAACATCGCCAAACACGAACTTATCGGGCTGCAACGCCCTATCTGTCAGCATATACCCCGCTAGATTCACCGTAGAGGCACTAATATTGTGCAACTCAATCCAATCGCTGCTTTGGCCAAATTCATCAACGGCACTTTTAACGTTAGCTGGGCACACTTCACTAAGCTCTATCTGCGCAAAAATCGGCGTAGAAAGGGCGTAAAGTATCATTATCAACAAATAATACATGCATAAGATTACTACATTCTCAATAAACTGTAAAAGAAACTCGTGAGAAATCTCGTAATTAACACCGTAGCCCTGACTTACGGAACCTTCAGCCACTACCCAAGTCTACATGGACAGCATCCTAGAACTTATGGCTTGATAGCCCAGTTGTAAGCCATGGTCGTTCGAGCATGCCAAACATGGCAATTGCCTAAGCCTTTAATCCGCCGGGCGACACATTAGCCCACACTTTAGATAGTGTGAAACTCTAGGCTCTTAAGTCAGCAAGCCTATATCTTGTCGCCCAATATCACTTTTACCACCGGGTTTTCGCCGAAGGCATAACCAAAGTGGAAGAAGTCTGGGAGATTCAACAATAGCAAGTCGGCGTCGTGGCCAACCTTGATGCGTCCCTTCGATTCGCCGAGGCCTAAGCTATCGGCCGCCCCCGCCGTCACCCCATGGATGGCCTCTTGTGCCGACAAACACAATCGCACACGTGCAAAGTGTGCAGCCTCAATCAGCGACGGGGTGTAACTTGAGCCAGGATTAAAATCCGTGCCAATGAAATACTTAACACCGGCCTTAATCATCTTGCGTGCCGGAGCATCTACCTTTTGACGCAAAAAGTGCGGTACCGTCGGCAACAGCCCCGCAAAGGTATGGTCACTCATTGCCAAACATTCAAGCCCAGCATCTGACAAGGCCTCGAGATGATCAACCGATTGCGCACCAAATTCGCACGCCAACTCGACGCCTCCCAAATTATTGAATTGGTCGGCATGTACACGCAGTTCGAAACCTAAATCGACCGCCGCTTGACAATATTGACGTGCCTGAACAATGTCAAAGGCGCCGTCTTCAATGAAGATATCAGCAATCTTCGCAATACCCTGCTCTTTAACTGCCGGCAGCATTTCGTCACACAACAAATCGACATACACCTGCGGATTATCGCGGTGCTCAGACGGAATCATGTGTGCGCCCAAAAACGTCGGGACCACCGTAATGCCTGCACGTTCGCCACCAACCTTAATCGCTTCAAGCGACTTCAACTCTGACTCTAGCGATAAGCCATAACCCGACTTAGCCTCGCAAGTCGTTGTACCATGCTTTAACATACGCTTAAAGTTAAGCGTGCAAATTGCAATCATGTGATCGAGACTGGCATCGCGCACATGCGCCACGCTCGACAAGATGCCGCCACCACGTTTAGCAATCTCAAGGTAATCAGCGCCCTCAGCGCGCCAATCAAATTCTTCGGCACGGCCAGTTGCAAAAGCAGGATGAGTATGTGCGTCAACGAAACCGGGAGTAATCAGCAACCCTTGCGCGTCAAGCTCGGTTTCGGCTTGCCACTTATCGCGCAAAGCATCAGCGAAACCAACGTCACAAATCTTACCGGCCTTTATCGCAAGCGCCTCAGCACCGGTGTGGCCCCAAATGCCCCCGGCGTTGTGCACAATCATCTGGCAATTATCCTTCATCGCCACATTGTAGTATGATAGAGACGTGTTAGCCATACCCATACAGTTGTTGATTCTCGTCGCTCTCCTCGGCGGACTACGTTGCTTATTGAAAGCTGCCGACACAAAGCATCCAACTAA
>JAPYTC010000238.1 GCA_029941685.1 Planctomycetota bacterium
GTTTTAAACGCTGCTGTTCCTTATCAAGATTGATGCCATCTTCGTCACCGAGAAAAATTCTAACTTTATTGTCTGCAAGAATCATCACGTCGACATCACCATCGTTATCGAGGTCGGCCCACTTGTCTTGAACCAAATACGCCACTCCTTCGCTGACATTGCTGAGGTCAAGCTGATAATCACTTGAATCTTTGGCGAAAGAATTGGTGTCGAGGGTGCGCGTTGGCAGTGACGGGAAGCCCTGCTCTGTTGCAACGTACTGACGAATGTAACCACCGTCACTCACAACCAAGTCAAGCAAGCCATCGCCGCTCACATCTTCGGTCAGCAAGCCAGGGACACTGATGCTACGCCCTACACTGTCTAGCAGATTACTGCCATTAGTCATTTTTAATTGCGACAAAGCGCCAAGTCTAATCGCGCCAAGAAATCCTTTAGGCGAATTAATATGAACAAGAACTTTATCTGACTGAGGCAGTAGCAAATCGACTAAACCATCACCGTTAAAGTCTTGCATAAACTTTGCTGCATGGCAGCCCGATGGTGGCATCGCTGCAATACCGTCAACAATTGAGGCGCCAAATACCAACTCACCATCTTGCAAGGCCAGCTTCTGTAACGCCCGACCGTCGCTGAGGCTAAAAAACTCTTCGTAGCCATCGCCGTCGTAATCAACGATAGTGAACAATGTCGCCTGCCCAGGTATTTCTATGCTTTTACCCGACTCAATCATTCGCAGACGATTACCCTGAATTGCGACTAGATGCAATTGACTACTGCTATCAAGTTGGATGGCGCCAAGATGTTCGGTTGCGGCAAATGGCTCGACCACAACTAATTGCTGTGCGACAAGAAAGATAGAGGCGAGTATCATCGGTCAGACTTAGCTGTCGACATGTAAATCTCGATAGACTGTCGGCGCAAAACAATAATGTCGGAAACTACATCGCCATTAAGTTCTTCAACCTTTACGGTGGATTCGAGTGCTTGCAGTGGCAAATCGATGGTGATTGAATCAGCGACACTCACCATGTTTTCGCCTGAAGTTTCAAATTGGCGTACTCGCAAAGAACCACTATCACTTAGCTCAACGAAATCGGGCAAACCATTGCCGGTCAAGTCAGGAACGAAAGTGTCGAGAGAAACAAAGGAGTTGATCTTGTCGACATTTACTGCGCGTTTTTCGGTAAATGAAGAACGCGCACTCCAACCACTTTCAGTGGCAAGAAAAGCTGAGGCAATGTGCTCAAGGCGCGGTGTACCACGACCAGCAAAGCCCAAATCTAGCTTCCAGTTAGACAAGCAGACATCGGTAGCGTCATCACCATTGATGTCAAACAAGTGCACGCCAAGATTTGTTGATTCAACACCAAACAAGCCGTTGGCCGTTTTTAGATCCTTTAATTCATAAGGGTTAAGAAATAAACGAATGGTCCAAGCTCGATATGGACGCCAGACATCTTCGGAAGAACTCACTAACAGCAAGTCTGCTGTGCTATCGCCGTCGGCATCAAGCCACTCAATCTGTTCGTAATCAATTTTAGCATTGTCCGAAAAATTAAACACGCGGTCGGCTTGGGGTAAAAAAGTACCGTCTTCATTTTGCAAATGCACGGACAGCTTTTCATCTTTTTGGTAGCTCAAGTCGAGTAAGCCATCACCGTTGACATCACTCCATACGGGTGCCGGCAAGCTAACGCTTGAATATAAGGATGGTGGATGCTTAATCACACCGACAGCTTCATTGGGCACGAACAACGCACTTAATTCTTGACTGCTAAGCGAAGGGCGTAATTTACCGCCGAACAAATTACTAGCCGCGATTGGTGCACGACTAATGTCTGGCTTAATATTGATGATGCCACTGACCGTGCCGTCGTGCTGGATTATTTGATAGCCCGTAGTCGTGAACACCACCATCTCTGGCAAACCATCGGCATCGATGTCAGCAACAGTATGCAAGCGAGGCAAAGTGTAATAACTAGGCAAATCTAAGAGCATTGGCGCAGTAAGCAATACTTGCAAGCGCCCTACTGCTGGCCGCACATAAATGCCGCGCGAGGCCATCCAAATTATTTCTGATGGATCAGGCTCGTTTTC
>JAPYTC010000239.1 GCA_029941685.1 Planctomycetota bacterium
GGGCAGTAGCGCCCATTTGGAATTAATACGCTAATCCGTCGCAGTAGTTAGCGCAATACAAAAAAGCCACTAGCATTAACTAGTGACTTTGGATTTGGCTCCTCGAACAGGACTTGAACCTGTGACAAGCTGATTAACAGTCAGCTGCTCTACCAACTGAGCTATCGAGGAATGTTGGGGGCGAAGTATAGCGCAAAGTCGACCCCTTGCCTACAAAAAATTAGGCAGATAAGCGAATAATCGAGTTCAACAGGCGCTTGAGGTTCGAAGTAGAAGCATCAGGCGCGAGGATAGCATCGACCCCACTTTTGTTGAGGTGGTTGAAGGTGAAGCCATGTGTTGCATCAGTCATCAAGATCACTTTTGGTGGGTTGTTTAGGTGTAAGCACAGTGCTGAACTAATATTGAGACTGTCACGGCTGCCATGATGTGATTCGACTAGCAGGATGTCAAATGGCTGGTTATTTTTTTCAGCGTACTGCAACATGGCAGCGGCGCCTGAAGGGCATGGGCTGAATTTCGCCTCGATTTGTAATTCACGCAGTTGCTGCGGGAGTGAGGTGAAATCCCATGCATGCTCGCGCAAAACTAGCGCACGCATCCCTGCAAGATTGAGGAACCGCGAGCCCATTACAGGGCCGTCTGAACTCGAGGCATTGTCGCCTCCGAATGAATTATTGAAGAATGTATCCATTAGGCATACCCTTATCGGCATGCCCGCTGAAAAACTTTAGTAATATCACGCGCGGCGCTGAGAGCCCATATATTCGAGCACCAGGGAAAGCCTATCACGCAGTTCGCTGCGAGAAACAATACAGTCGACTTGACCGTGCTCTAACAGAAATTCTGAGCGTTGAAAGCCCTCGGGGAGGTCTTGGCGAATGGTATTTTGAATCACGCGTGGTCCGGCAAAGCCGATGAGAGCTTCGGGCTCGGCAATTGTGATATCGCAAACCATAGCGAATGATGCGGTGACACCGCCAGTCGTAGGGTTGGTCAACACAGAAATCGACAAGCCACCGTTGTCGGAAAATTTCTTTAGCGCACCACAAGTTTTCGCCATCTGCATTAACGAAATTGCGCCTTCATGCATGCGCGCACCACCCGAAGCAGAATAAATAATCATCGGGCATTTTTTTTCAGCGGCTAGCTCGATAGTGCGAGTAATTTTTTCACCCACTACTTCACCCATAGAACCACCCATGAAAGTGAAATCGAGGACGGCCATAGCCACCTGTTTGCCGTCTATTTCGCAAAGTCCAGCAAGGCAGGCATCTGAGTTTCCCGTACGCTCTTGCGCCTTGAGTATTTTTTCGGAGTACGGGCCGTTGTCGACAAAGCCGAGTCGGTCTTCAGGCTTAAGGTCGGTAAAGTGTTCGATGAAAGTGCCTGGATCGGCGGTAATCTCAATTCGCTTGCGTGCGCTGATGGTAGTGTGAAAATTACACTCGGTACATACATATAGATTTTGCTCGAGTTCTTTCGAGTAAATCATTTTGCCACAAGACTTGCACTTACTGAACAAGCCACCCGGTACGTCTTTCTTCTTACGAATGCGAAATGCCATCGTTACATTCTACCTTATTATGTAGCTCTTGTAGAGCCTCTGGCATTGAATCAGCACCATAGAGGTAAGATCCGGCAACAAATACATTGGCTCCGGCTGCAATGCATTGACCGATGGTTTTGTCACTAATGCCACCATCAACCTGAATATCGCCGTTGTATCCCCAATCACGTAGCTGGCTGATTTTGCTAACGACCTCGGGCATGAAACTTTGGCCACCGAAGCCAGCGTGGACCGACATGATGAGCACCATGTCGATGTCTTCGAGGTATGGTTTAAGCGGTTCAACCCCACACGGTGGGTTGACCGCTACGCCTATCTTGCAGCCCGTGTCTTTGAACTGCTTTAGGGTAGCAGTGAAATTGTCGGAGGCAGCCTCGTAGTGAAAGCTTAAAATGTCGGCACCGGCCTTGGCATAGATATCAGCCCATTCACCTGGTTTTTCAATCATTAGGTGTACATCTAAGGGTAGCTTTGAGACCTTTTTAATTG
>JAPYTC010000240.1 GCA_029941685.1 Planctomycetota bacterium
AACAGTGGGCGTGGTTAAAGGCACGAAAGAACCAACGCAATTCATTGTGCCTATCGCCGAGAAAGTTGTGCGCAAAGGCAACAACATCTTTGAGATATCTACACCAAATGGTGGGGATGATATTACTTTTGGCAAAGTCAGAATACTAGACCAGGGCTATCGCGATATTTTTAATTTGCGTACTGTCCGTTTCAAGTGCACCGATGCCAACAGCCGCCCTTTAGCATGCCGGATCTCTATAGTAACAATAGATGGCAGCCGAGCAGCCGCTCACTTTACCGACGGCTCGCCTTACCCCACTCGTGACGGTGTTGTTTACACTGACCTTAAAGGTATTGCGCAAATCGAAGTAGAGGCGGCGGACTATATCATCACTGCATCTCACGGCCCTGAATTCAGCATCGACCAACAGCAGCTAAAAGCGACTAGCAACGGCACCTATAATCTTGCCTTCGACCTCGAACACCAAGTAGATACGACTGGGTGGCTTTCGGCCGACACTCATCTGCACACGCTAACTCACAGCGGGCACGGCGACGCGAGTACCGACGAGCGCATTCTCACTCTTGCTGGCGACCACACTGAAATCGCAATCGCAACAGACCATAACAAGCAAATTGACTATAGACCCACCATGAAAAAGCATGGTGTTAAAAACGAATACAAAAGCATAGTAGGCAACGAAGTTTCTACCCAAATTGGTCACTTCAATGCGTTCCCATTGCCCGCTTCCGGAGAGATACCCGACGCTGACATCACTAATTGGGCTGAACTCGATCAAAACATCCGCAGCAAAGGCGCTGCAGTGGTCATCCTTAATCACCCGCGCTGGTCTAGTTTCGAAAAAGGCCCATTCGGCGTTGAAGGCCTTGACCAACAAACCGGCACTTTTGCATCGGGCATAGACCTAGCTGTAGACGCCATCGAGTTGATAAACAGCGACGACTCCGGCTCACCGTTTGATGTATCGATTCTCGATTGGTTTGCGATACTCAACTCCGGCAAACGCATCATGGCGGTTGGCTCTTCCGATTCGCACGCTGTTTACGTACCGACTAGTTACGGACGTACTTGGGTAAAGTCAAAAACCGACATCCCTTCTAAGGCAACCGATAAAAACATCTCTTTAAATATTGGTGGTGGTCACTCTAGTGCTGCTCTTGGTCTTTTCGGAGAGGTTTATATCAACGGCAAAGGCAGCGGCGAAGATGTACGCCAAGGCAAATCACCGCTTAAACTTAGCTGCCGCATTGCACATGCGGCGTGGGCAGATGTTTACCGAGTTGATGTCGTCGTGAACGGCGAAGTTGTGCAGCATCAAGACATTGCTCCGCACCTCGACACGGCCTTCGATGAAACTCTTGAGTTTGAGCTAGATGTCGTCGATCGCGATTCTTGGGTTGTCTGTATCGCCTATGGCAAAAAACCTGGGGGCGCATGGTGGGTTTGTGATTTCCCAGAGTTGTATTTTGCCTCTAACCCAATATTCATTAACAAGTAAATGAACAGAACTTTAATCGAAGCTGCTTTTTTCGCTAGCGCCTGTTGCGCGCTAGCCCTAGTCAACGTGCTACTCAACCCTACCGCCCTTGATTTGGGCACAAATTATGCACCTCGCATAAACACCGACCGTGAATCTATTCTAGCAGAGCACGAATTTCACAAGATTGATGGTGACGAGCTAAGCAGTTATATTGAAATCTTGTTTGACGAGCATCCTTATGTAATGGTGCTCGATGCTCGTAGTTCTGCTGATTACGAAATTGCGCACATCCCCGGAGCTCATTTAGCGGACCACTATCACCAGCAACAATATCTCGAACCATTAATCGCGACATTACAAGACTCGCCAATCATTGTGGTGTATTGCAAAGGAGGCGATTGCGAAGACAGTATTTTCTTAGCACGCGATCTTGCCTACAAATACGATGTTGCCATAGATAGCCTTTACATTTATGAAGGTGGCATGAATGACTGGCAGCAGCGCAACTTGGCTACCACGAGCGGAGAGCAGCGATGAAAGCGAAGTTACCGTTACTCATCCGTATTGGTG
>JAPYTC010000241.1 GCA_029941685.1 Planctomycetota bacterium
GCCATTTGCTGTGCACGTTGAATTTTTTCGGATGTCTCGGGCCACCACGAACCGCTCGCCACAGTGTTATCGTTAGCGATCGCCACGACCCAACGTTGTTCAACTTTGATGAAGCATGTAACCACGCCCGCGCCCGGCGAAACCATCTCTTTGCCGCCGGCATCGAATTTACGGCCGTAATTAACAAAGGTACCCACTTCGAAAATATCGCTATCGTTGTCCTTGAGCAATTCGATACGTTCGCGTGCAGTTAACTTGCCTTTGGCATGCACGCGTTGTTGATATTTCTCACCCCAACCAGCAGCCACTTCTGTGCGACGCTCGTCGAGAGTAGATTTTAAGTTTGCGATAAATTCGCTATTACGTGCAACTTCTTGTTCGTCAAGAAAAGTGTCGCGTTCGTTACCAATCGGGTTTAAAGGAACATGTGCCATTATTTATTACCACCTAAAAAAGATTCGAGCCATAAAGTATCACAACGCGCATTTTTGAAATCGTCGTTTAACAAAATGTTGCGTTGCAGCCCCAAAGTAGTCGGGACGCCTTCGACATCCGCATCGTCAATTGCTGCCACTAACATGTCGATGCATTGTTCGCGCGTATTAGCATGCGCGATCACTTTGCCCAGCAAAGAATCGTAAAACGGCGAGACGCTATCGCCTGCTTGCAAATGCGTGTCAAAGCGAATGCTGTTGCCGTTTATCTTAAACTTCGTCAATTCGCCAGGGGTAGGGCGGAAGTCGTCATCCGTATCTTCGGCGTTGACGCGTAATTCAATCGCGTGACCATTAAGTTGCACTTCGTCTTGAGTGCATGGCAATGAACCGCCCGCGGCAATAATAATTTGTTGCTGCATTAAGTCGATACCAGTTATCGATTCGCTAACCGGATGCTCGACTTGCAAACGCGTATTCATTTCTAAGAAATACAAGCTGCCATCTTCGTCGAGCAAGTATTCGATGGTGCCTGCACCAGAGTAATTCCAGTGCGCGGTAGCACGCGCCGACATCTCGCCATAATTCGCACGTTGCTCGGAATTCAACATTGGCGACGGCGCTTCTTCAAGCAACTTTTGATGACGTCTCTGGATGGAACACTCACGCTCGCCAAGATGGATGGCCTTACCACGCCCGTCACCCAGTACCTGAAATTCAATGTGTCGTCCGCCTAGGATGTATTTCTCGAGGTACAGCGCGGCGTTACCGAATGCAGATTCGGCCTCACGTGCAGCATCTGCGAAGGCCTTGCTTACTTCGCCGTCATTGTCGCAGCGTCTAATGCCGCGTCCGCCGCCGCCAGCATCTGCCTTAAGCACTACCGGGTAGCCAACTTCATTGGCGACACGAATAGCGTCCGTAGGAGAATCGAGTAAGCCTTCGGAACCCGGTACTACCGGCAAGCCGGCAGCCATTGCCGCCGCGCGCGCGGGCACCTTCAGTGCCATCATATCCATGGTGGCGGCGTCGGGGCCAATAAAGCTAATACCATGTTGCTCGCACAATGCGGCGAACAAACTATTTTCGGCTAAGAACCCCCAGCCTGGATGCAAAGCGCTGCAATTTGTTTGTTTGGCGGCTTGCACGATTTGCTCGAGTTGCAAATAGGATGCTGATGGGGCAGAACCCCCAATGCACACCACCTGATCTGCTTGCTGGAGGTACTGGAAATTGGCTTTTAAATCAGCGGTAGACGCCGCACAAACTACTTCAATTTGCAGTTCGCGACATGCACGAACTATGCGGGCGGCAACCTCACCGCGATTAGCGACGAAAAGGCGCTTAAACATTTCATTAGTTTACTCTATTCTTCACTAAAACCTAGTCTAAGATTTTGTACAGATTCGCCATTTACAAATACGTCATGAATTACGATGTCTTTTCCAGGGCGGATGAGCTGAATTTTGTAATTGCCCATCGGTAGTGGCCCCAGTTTTTGAGCGGTGCCGCTGAAATACGCAGATTGAGTTGCTTGCGTTTCAGATAATGCCCATACATACGACAAAGCTGCCCCGCGATGGTCGAGGGCAGTGCACAATACACCGC
>JAPYTC010000242.1 GCA_029941685.1 Planctomycetota bacterium
TAAAAGAGGCAACCATCGACTGTAATGCGGGGGGTACCACCTTTAGGTTTTTGCTCGCCATCTGTGCTACTCAGGGCGGAGTTTACCATTTACGCACCAACCAAGAATTAAGAGGCCGTCCGCATCAAGCGCTTTTTGATGCTCTTAAGCAACTGAACTGCAAAGTCGAGTCAACTGAAACGGGGTGGCGGGTGGATAGCAGAGAGTGGCGTCCACGCGATTTAGAGGTTGATTGCCAGAAGAGCAGTCAGTATCTTTCCGCATTAACTTTGTCGCAATTCGCGAGTAATAAATTTGCGGTCTGTAGTGTGCCTGATTCTAGATCGATGCCTTACTTTGATTTAACATTAAAGGTGATCGATGATTTTGAAAAGATGCCTGCGTCGTATTCTGTGCCAGGAGATTTTTCAGCGGCCATGTATTTCGCCGGACGTGCGCTAGTTACTCGTTCTCCGGTCTCTTTTAGTAACGAACTTTGTCTGCAGCACCCCGAAGAATATGCTTTTGATTTTTTGAAGACATATTGTGGTCTAGATGCTGTTGACCACTCTTTTGTGGTCGCCGAAGTCATTTCTAGTGCTAGTTCAAATATCATATACGATGTAGCGCAGGCTCCAGACGCAAGCTTGCTCGTTGCAGTTGTTTGTCGAATTCTTAAACTTCCTGTCGAGTTCGTTAACAGCGAAATATTACGGCATAAAGAAAGTGACCGTCAACAGGCCTTGAGAGAGCTGCAAACGGCACAAGATGAAATTGATAGTTGTGATGATCACCGCATCGCCATGGCCGCCGCCGTTTTACAATTAGATGTCCCTCATTTACGAATCAATAACCGTGATTGTGTAAGTAAATCTTTCCCAGACTTTTTTCAACAATGGGCCAAATTCGATTAATCGCTTTCTTCGTTTGCAGTTTAACAGCATGCTCGCAAACGCCGTTACCACAGTTGCCACTTGGTGTCGCTCAAGATTTGCAGAACACGATGGTTATCGATTCAGGTCAGTTTCTCGAAAGTGCTCGACTAGCTGAAGCAAGGTTAGATTACCCAACTTGTCTCGAACAATTAAAGCTGTTCGCTGCGGTTTCACCCAAGATGTGTGACGCAAGCTTTTGGCAGTGGCAAGCGCGTATAGCCGACCAAGTTCGTGATACCCAGTCGGCGTTGGATGCGCGACTTAAATGGCTAGAGTGTAGTCCCGACGATGTTTGGTTGCTCATCGATATTGCAGATGGTCTTAGCCGTTTGGACCGGCTTGAAGAAGCCCTTGAAATGTTGAAGACACCTGTTGACGATCTGCAAAACCAAAAAGATCTCGATGCTGCACGGATTTATCTGTTAGAGCACAATGGTATGCTCAAGCGTGCAGCAGAGCTTTGCATTGAGTTGGCAGCACAGAGTGAGTTGACTCAAGCTAAATTGTATTACCAAAAAGCATCCATCCTCTACGAAGAGTCGGGCGATTTAGCTGCGGCAACCGAGGCTATTTCTATGGCTTTCTCTGACGAGCAGTTAGCACAAATTAGTGCCGACGAATTAGTGCGTTTGCGTTCCTTTGAGCTCGGTGAACCACAAAATGTTGCTGATGCGCGCAAGTTGCTTTACATGCATAGTGAAGGGGGGCTTCGTCTGATTGGCATTAGGTATTTGGTGCGTGGCTACTACCAGGGTGATTTGCAGGATTACATCTATGCGCTTAACGATTCGAATATGGATGTGGTTGAAGTTGCAATCAGCCAAGTGGCGATTAAAGGAAACAGCGAGTCCTTACTGTTGATCGAAAATTTTCTTAATCATTCCGATCGCGAAATCAAGCTGGCGGCCATCCGCGCCTATGAGAGTCTTGGTGCTGAAAAGGATGCGCAGCTTATTGTGGCAGGCATCGATGTCGATGACCGCGAGATGTTTAGGGCGTGGCGACTGTGCCTTGAAAAGCTCACTAATCATTCTATCGGTGTCGATCTAGATCCTGATTTGGACGCTAGAAAGTCAATTGTTCAGCTATGGCAACAGTATCTTGGTAAC
>JAPYTC010000243.1 GCA_029941685.1 Planctomycetota bacterium
GTCTACTCCTACAGCGTGGGCATAATCGCCAACGTAGTGGAAGCCAAGCATTACGCTTGCGTTACCAACGTATGCTGCAAGGTCAACAGTAACAAGGCCAGCATTAAGGCCTAAGTCGGACCATACTAGTACCCAGGTCAAACCACCGTCAGTGGATACATCGAGGCTTTGCGCATCTAAGTACGAAACCCAAGCCATTGTTGTATCGAAGTGTACGTATGTTTGTGTTAAAGCGCTCAAGTCCATTACTGGAGTAGCAAGAATGTCGTCGCAAAGGCCTACACCGTACTCATCCAAGTGATATGCCTGGCCAGCCATGTCAGTGGTCCAGCCGACGTTTAACGTGTTGCCGTTTACGTTTTGTGTAGTCCAACCAGCCGGTGGCACCACATTGGCGTTAAAGTCCTCCGTGAGAACTACAGTTTGAGCGCTTAGAGCACCCGCGCAGCAGATTGCCGCTAAGAAAAAAAGAGATGATTTCATAAAATCGTTAAGGGGTTGGGGGAAAGCAATTAAACAGAAAAATGCTACTCTAGTAACATTACTAGTAAATTGCAAAGCATGCGAAGCTAATTGTTCTTTTTTTATACTGGCTACGACCGTGTCCATAAGTCGTTGTTTTGCGAAAAAATTAGTTGCCTGGAGTGCCGTTAGCAAGAGATGATCGCCAACTCTGGGGCAACGCATTGTCTAAATAGGGGTCAATTAACTCTAATGTAGGCCCTTGGCCATCAGGCTCGGTTGGCCAAGGCGCTACGTCGTCGTAGGCCACACTGTCGTATAAAACACCCGCTGCGTCAAATAGACGAACCGTGTCACCTCCCCCGCCTAGTCCAAATCCCAGGTCGCCAATGGCTAGCACACTAGGAAACAACAATTGGAAGGCTGCCAAGTCTTGGCAGATTACCACATAACCGTGCGCTGGAATGATCGTCCCCTGTGGGAAGAAATATTGGTGCGCATCATTGTTATCGCGCAATTCGTAGCCGTCCAAATCGAAATCGCTGTCGCCGGGATTATAAACTTCGACCCAATCAGCAGGGTCGAATGCTGCACTAGAGTTGTAATTGATTTCGTTAATTACTGCCACGGCTGGCATTTGCACCACCTTGAAAATAGCACCAACAGCGCGATTTGAAGGCGGTATTTCGATTGTCGGTTGCTGCGGCAGAGTCGAATCAGACCAACGCTCAAACTCAAACCCTGGCTCGGCGACGGCCGTAATGGTAACGGGCACTCCTTGCCAATAAGGTATAGATGTACGCTCGCTAACGCTTATTGCAGCAAGCTTGACGCTACCTCCTGTAGGTGGCCATGCGCCAGTAGTTAAGGTCCAGGCCTGTCCACCAGTGCCGAAATGTGAAACGACGTGTGAGCGTGCATAAGCCACTCGGTCGCGCAAGAAATAGAAAATATCAAAAATTTCGTTCCGCCATCCGGCTGGTGAACCGCCCCACCTAATGTATGTGTCATTAATCTCTGGGTAAATACCCCGAGCTGCCTTACGCAGCAAGTTAGTCGTTCGGGATCGGTCGAAACTAGTTGCTAAATATTCGGCGTAACGATTCAAAAACAGTTGCTCGAATTCTGGTGATTGCAGTAGGTCGTTAAATAAATCAGTTGCGGTGAATCCGCCACCTAAGGCCAATGCTAGTTTATCGAATGAGGCATCAAGACCCCAGTTGCCAACACCGCCATCGCAATCGTAAAACAAGAATCTCCACTTGCCGCTAAGTTCGCGTGAACGCCAGTACTTGACATTGTTGTGGGGCCAATCTTGGTTATTCATAAATACTTCGGCGATGATGTAGTCGGCGAAACTCTCCACATCAATGCGTGATTTAACGGCCTCATATGCAATCGGATCGCTCAAAGGATTGCTGGCGATGTAATTGAGCAGTTCAAACCAAATGTCGTTATCACCTTCGTGAACTCCCCATCCTGAAAGCTCTAGCAGGTCAATATTCTCTTCATCAACATAGTGGTTGCCCTTGGTG
>JAPYTC010000244.1 GCA_029941685.1 Planctomycetota bacterium
GGTCTACGTAACTCATTGATGATTGCGATTGCGCCCACTGCTACTATTGCTACGATTAGCGGCTGTTACGAATGTGTCGAGCCACAAGTGTCAAACTTATTCAAGCGCGAAACATTGTCGGGAGACTTCATCCAAATCAACAACTACCTAGTTGCCGACCTGCAAGCGCAGGGCTTATGGACTGAAGAAATTCGCTCCGCAATTAAAAAGGCCGAAGGCTCCATTCAAGGTGTCGATGCTATCTCCGACGAGATGAAGCAACTTTATCGTACCGCCTGGGAAATCCCGATGAAGGCATTGATTGACATGGCCGCCGCACGCGGCGCCTACATCGACCAATCACAGTCACTCAACCTGTTCATGGAATCACCGAGCATCGGCAAAGTGTCTTCAATGTATATGTACGCCTGGGAGCAAGGTGTCAAAACGACTTACTACTTACGTTCACGCCCAGCGACACGCATCCGCCAAACAGATGGTGGCATGCCGGCCGCAGCTGAACCTGCAAAACAATACACACCCGACGAAGCATTGACTTGCTCGCTCGAAAACCCTGAATCCTGCGACGCCTGCCAATAATAACTATGCGTAAAAACTCAATTCTTGATGCTGGTTTCGAACTAACACTTCGACCAATGCGCTACCCTTTGTTCTATGACATGTACAAAGATGCGATCAAAAACACATGGACGGTTGACGAAGTTGATTTCTCAACTGACATCGTAGACCTTCGCGAAAAAGTTTCTGAAAGCGAGCGTCATTTAATTCAACGTTTGGTTGCATTCTTTGCAACTGGCGATGCAATCGTGTCGAACAACCTTGTGCTCAATCTTTATAAGCACATCAATTCCCCCGAAGGTCGTCTGTATTTATCACGCCAACTTTACGAAGAGGCGTTGCACGTGCAGTTTTACTTGACTCTTCTCGACACTTACATCCCCGAGCCCGAAGAACGCAATGCGGCGTTTGCGGCTATTCACAACATCCCTTCGATTAAAAAGAAGGCCGACTTTTGCTTCAAATGGATTGACTCCGTCAGCAAGCTTGATGAAATCAAAACTGATGACGATCGCCGCGCTTTCTTATTGAATCTCATTTGTTTCGCCGGCTGCATTGAAGGCATGTTTTTCTTCGCTGCCTTTGCATACGTTTACTTCTTGCGCTCTAAAGGCCTTCTTAATGGTCTAGCTTCTGGCACCAACTGGGTTTTCCGCGACGAATCTTGTCACATGGAATTTGCTTTTGAGGTTGTGGCGACTGTTCGTGAAGAGCACCCGCATTTGTTCGACGACGAGATGCGTGTACAAGTAATCGAGATGATGCAAGAGGCGCTCGAATGCGAAATGGATTTCGCCACTGATCTCCTCGAAGGCGGTATCCCTGGCTTGTCAATTACAGACATGCGCACCTACCTTGAATTCTGTGCTGATCAGCGTCTACAAAATCTAGGTTTGCAGCCACACTACAACAGCAAGAATCCGTTCAAGTTTATGGAGTTGCAAGACGTCCAAGAATTGTCGAACTTTTTCGAGCGTCGCGTGTCAGCTTATCAAGTTGGCGTCGAGGGCGAAGTTGCATTCGACGAAGTGTTTTAATTAACTACCCTTAGGCTCTGCCTGTTCAAGGTGCTGGTTGATAATCTCTGATGATTGACCAGCACTCTTTCTAATGGCATCGTTGGTTTGATCTTCGCCGTGAATGAAATAAGAAGCGAGCAACACCAAAGCGGCAATCACCAGCACTATCACGAAAAAACGCACTGCCATCTTTAGGAGCATCAGCAATACTACGACCACCAAAATCGCCGACAACACCGCCCATATCGGGCTAGTGTCAAAAAACTCAAGGTAACGCTCAAGCAACGGTGGTATCGACCAATTCATCCCCAATAGACTAACCGTCTCTGCTAAACTTTTACAATGCAATTACCAATTCGCATCGCCCCTTCGCTGCTCGCCGCCGATTTCACCAATCTCAAA
>JAPYTC010000245.1 GCA_029941685.1 Planctomycetota bacterium
GACATCGCCATTGTCAAAGGTGCTATTGTTGCTGCACAAGATGGTTGTCCATTCGGCAACAACTTCAAGACCAACATGTTGCTGGTCATCAGCGTGCAGCCCGTCGGCTTCGATTTTCACTTCAATCTTGCGCGAGCCAACTTCGCTCGGGTTAAATAGATGTTCGAAGTTGTGACTGCCCCGGGCCGCCACTTCTATTCGTCGTTCGTCAATTGTTTTGCCGTCTAGCATTAACCGCAATACGCGCTCCTGTGGTTGGCTAGTGTAATTATTGACTTCGCAACTAAACACCACACTGCCGCCTTTGACGACGACCACTGGCGTGACCATTGAGTGATGAACAGCAACGTTCGAAGTCTGTCCAGCAGCAATTGCTTGGTAATTAATCGTTACTTGGCGATCGTTAAACAAAGACATCGCTGTCGATGCGGCGCCACCATCGAACCACTCGTTGTCTTGAAAATCACTCAGAATGGTTAATCGCACCTTGCTATTCTCGAGTGCCAATTCTTTAATAACTTCATCAGCAATTTGGACGGCATCTTGCCAGTCGGCATTTGAGTTAGCACATTTGCCGATTGTAGTAAGTGCCGCGAGAGATTGGTGTGGCGTTGAGCGCGACAAGCTTCGTGCACGCTTTGAAGCAATAATGAGAGCGGCACGATCGCGGCTGTTATCGAGGTCGCTGAATATTTCGTGCGCCGCCTTTTTGGCTGCATTGAAGGCGCTGGTTTCGCCAATAAATTGTTGCATCGACATGGAACTGTCAATGATAACAACTTCGAGTCGAGCTACACGTGAGGCGTCAAGTAGTTGCGAGTCGGCGCTTGGTCTTGCTAGCGCTAACACAATTAGGACAACTGCCATGGTGCGGAGGAACAGCAGCAACAAGTCTTGTAACAACACACGCCGTCGCACTCGCTGAATAGCTTTGCGTAAGAAATCAGTGGCTGCAAACTTAACTTGCACATAGCGCTGCCGCTGTAACAAATGAATGATGATGGGGACTGCAGCAAGAGATAGCATCCAGAGGAACGATGAAAAGACGAAGTTCATCGTCCTTTACGTGCGAGTTTCGAATCTCGACTGGCTAAAACCTGGAGAATGTTCTCTTCAACACTGGCGTCGGTGCGCAGTCTTCGGAAAGTGCAACCAATCGAGCGCATTTGGTGCCGCAAGCTATGTGCATGTTCTTCGAATTCGAGGCGATAGGCTTCGGCAATTGCCAATGGGTTTGCTTTTAGTAGCAAGTCGTCTTCTAAGCCCTCGAATTGACTCAAATCCTTGAACGGAAAGTCAATTTCGTCGCCATCGAGTACACGCAACGCCCACAAGTCATGACGTTGACTATTTAATGCTCGCGCACTTTGCACGCTACCTTCGGCACTGTCAAGAAAGTCGCTAGTCCAGATCACTACGCTGCGCTGTCGCAAGTGTTGCGAAAAGTTGAGCATGGTCGAGTTGGTGTCGACTTCGCCAGCGGCTTCAATACGCGACAGGATTTCGCACAAACTTTGCCACTGGCCCATGCCACGCGAGGGCGGCAATGCCAATTCAGTGCCGTTGGAAGTCTGCACAGCTAAAGCGAAGCGGTCGTGTTGTTGACATGCAATGCGCGCTAGGGCAGCAATGATGTAAGTGGCATATTCTAGTTTTGAGACTTCACCACCATATGACATTGATTGTGAAGCGTCGAGTACAAAGTAAACGCACAAATCCGTTTCTTCCTCGAACTCACGTAAAATATTTCGGTCGCTGCGTGCCATGATTCGCCAATCAAGATGACGGACATCGTCGCCAGCAACATATTCGCGATGCTGTGCAAAAGTAGTGCTGATGCCACGCAAAGACGAGCGATGGATACCTTTTTGGACACCATCAACAGCAACTTGCGCGCGTAACTGTAGGCGCTTTAGGCGTGCCAATAGTCGTGCATCGCCAGTTAAGCCTGAAC
>JAPYTC010000246.1 GCA_029941685.1 Planctomycetota bacterium
GCGTTAGAGCAGTCAGGGAGCGACTACGCGGTATCCGTGACCGGTGTCGCAGGACCTAGCGGCGGCACCGATGAAAAGCCAGTCGGCACTGTTTGCTTCGCGATTGCAGGTGCGGATGGCGTCCATAGTGTGACTCGCCAACAATACACCTTAGGCGGCCGGCCACGCATTCAGCGGCAATCGGTGCGCGACGCATTGCATTTGTTTTTCTCGGTAATGAGTGGGCGCTTAGTGTTGCGCGATAGCTAGATTTTCGCTATAATTTCGCGCCTAACCTGGTGGTGTAATCGGTAACACATCTGTTTTTGGTACAGACATTCAAGGTTCAAGTCCTTGCCGGGTTGCCAAATCACTGCTGAAAGCTCCGTGCTTTCAGCAGTTTTTCTTATTTATGGCTACGATTAATTAATCGGTACGGCGATTGGGTTCGATATGGTTACATCACCGTCGGGCTCAAAGACTACTGCCTGGGCATATAGCGTTCTTCCTCCGAGGCTTCCCGGAATGTAGGTGCTTATGCTGTGGCTGCCGTTGCTATCTTGGAATATCGGTGAGATGATATCTAGATCGACGTCTAGCACATGTCGTTCCCCGTCGGAGTCCAATAATGGTATCTCGGATGGCCCAGGACCGTTGATTGACACCACGTAAGCGATTCTCGAATCTGCTGGGAAGCTACCGACGCTAAAAGTAGCAAGCTGTCCTGCGGCAAGCGGAGTTATTTTCAAACTTGGCTCTGAAATTTCAACAATGCCGTGACCCATAACGATGCCACTGGTGTCATTCCAGGTGCCAGTTGTAGTCATCTGCACGTAGTCTTCGTTGCCGGCGTTGTTTGGTTCACCGGCGTTCCAGTTTTCGTAGCCAGTAACTTCTCCATTCGACCATTCAAATATTCCTTCTATTTGCAGGTCATTGTATCCCAGCCAAAAGTCGTTAGAAACACCAGAAACGTTACGGAATTGGCTGAGTATCCAAGAGTTTTCTGAGGTGTCGCTAATCGAAACCAGGTGTCCGCCCATACTTTCGGCGACTGACTGGGCCGATGCCAGATCGGAGGCACCAAGTAATGTGTAAGGGTGCCCGTTGTTTGGATTAGTGGCCTGCGCCAAAGTCGGAACCGGGGTGTCGTCGACGATTACATAATCTATCCACCATTCTTGAGCGTAAGTACCGAAGTAGTGAAGACCTATATTTACAGTTGCCGAACCAAGGTATGCTGCGAGCGATAAGTTCGGGGCATACGTGTCATTGTTGTTTAGCGAGGTATCATTCCAGAGGATGTCCCAGGTTACACCACCATCAGTGGTCACCTCAATGGTGTTAACGCCGTCGCCCAGACTTGAAGGATGATTCGCTAAGTAGCTTGTGTAGTAAATTTCACCTGCAAAGTGTAGATAGGCAGTGCTTGCATTAGACAAATTTATGTCTGGAGAGATTAAATAAGAATCGCAAGTAATACCACCGGATTCATCTTCGTGCCAAGCCCGGCTGCCAGTGCTTATCCAGCCGTTAGTTCCGCTAGCTTTTTGCTGTGTCCAACTAGCAGGCGGCACACCATTAGTGAAATCTTCGGACAAATAGGTAGTTTGCGCCAACAACGTAGACGTCGTCAGGCAAGTAATTGCGGTAAGGGTACGGAGAGAAAACATTGCAGTAAATGACTGTCCTAAAGATTACCCTCGAATTGCGCCTGCCATTGGCAAAATCTGAAAGAAATATTGCCCTCAATTAGGCTTTCTGCCTTAGAAACGAGTTTAAATCGTGAATAATCAGGAAAGAACACGTCACAGTCGGTGCTAGCGTCGATGTGGGTGATGAATAAATCGCCACAGTCGCTATGTTTGATGGCTGCGGCGTATATCTGTGCACCGCCCATGACGAAAATCGGAGCCTGGTCATCGGCCCCTAAATCGAGCGCGTGCTGCGACGAATGGACCACTTCGGCACCC
>JAPYTC010000247.1 GCA_029941685.1 Planctomycetota bacterium
TGGACGCCCGCTCGGCATAAGGAGTGAGGTCGATACTAGAGTTGCAAGTGATGCGTCCACGTTGGCGGCCTATTTTGAGATCAGGCACATCGTGCAGCGCCGACTTGAGGTTATTGCACAAAGCATGCTCGAAGGTAGTGCGGTTACCACCTTTGAGACCGAGTTCGCCGTAGCGAATGACGAGTGAATTTGGGTTAGTCATGAAAAAGTTGATGGGGGGTCTTCCCTAATCGTAGTGGCTATTCTAGAATCTCCGCCTTGTAGGGCGATTAGCTCAGTTGGCTAGAGCATCTCGTTTACACCGAGAGGGTCAGGGGTTCGAGTCCCTTATCGCCTACCATCCTACTTTTAGCTATCTTTTAGCCCTCTTGGTCGTAAAATAGTTTTATGAGCACACTAGTTCTCCTAGCGACCATGATTGCGTCGCAGTTTGGCCTTCAGCAAGCCGAAAAAGCGACATTCGGAGCCCACTTTGGCAGTGATTCCGTTACCGCTGGTAGTGTCGTAGACCTAGTCATAACATCTGATATACAAGAGGGTTGGCATGTTTACGACCCGCTGCAAAACCCCGAATTTGGCATCCCGATTTCGGTTGCTATTAAGGGCAGTAAATTTGAAGTAGCCGGCACGCTCAAGTCGTCTCAAGAAGCCGAACGCCACGTTCTAGCCGCCGGCGACATGGAACTCGTTTACCTGTGGCAAGCAGGGCAGGCGTCTTTTGTGATACCGGTAAAGGTGAATGCAGAAGCAGGCGAACAGACCTTGATGGCCGAGGTTACTTACCAGATTTGCAACGATCAGCAATGCTTGCCGGTTAAGACGAGTCAGGTGATTGCGAAAGTTAATGTCGAGCCGGGGCTTAGCGAATTACTCCATGGCCAAGTTAGCGTTACGGCTGATGCAAGTGGCGATTTTGCTCCGAACACCGAAGTCGAGTTAGGCTTCAACTTTAATGTAAAAAACGGCTGGCATATTTACGAGACGCAGCAAGATCCAGAGTTAGGTATACCGTTGCAGCTTATTGTCCAAGGTGCTGGCGTTGAGATAAGCCAAGAATTATCATCGGCTACTGAGCCTACCGTACACCTTGAGCGAATCGGCGACATGAAACTAAAGTACTTGTTCATGGAAGGTGAATTTACGTACACAGCTAAGATTAAATTTGGCGACGAAGTGCCAAGTGATTTTGCTTTAGCGATGAAGTGGCAAACTTGCGATGATTCTTCTTGCTTGCCGGTGGAGACTAAGGTGTTTGACAATTCTCAGTTTGGCGCATTAACAACTGCAGGTGGCTCTGGTAATAACGGTGGGTTACCCACTGATTTTTGGAAGTTCATTCTTGCAGCGATTGCCGCTGGACTTGCAACTCTGGTAACACCTTGTGTGTTTCCCATGTTGCCAGTGACGATCTCATATTTCACCAAACGTGCTGAAGCAGGTAAGGGCACTCCTATAGGTAATGCCACGGCCTATGCTGGCGGCATCGTTTTCACCTTTGCCGGAATTGGCGTTGGTGCCGCGCTGTTGCTCGGCCCTGAAGGCGCAAACATGATTGGCTCTAACCCATGGGTTAACCTCTCTATTGGAGTGTTGTTCCTAGTGTTGGGAATTTCTCTGCTCGGATTTTTCGAAATTCAACCACCAAAGTTTTTGGCCAATTTCGCATCTAAAAAGCAAGCGGATGGTGTCAAACAAGCCGGATATCTTCCAGTGATGCTGATGGCGATTGCGTTTAGTATCACTGCCTTCACCTGTACTGTTGGCTTTGTCGGCGCGGTGTTCGTGCTAGGACTAAAGATGGGCTTGGTTTATCTGATTGGTGGCATGTTTGTTTACGGTTTGACTTTCGCTTTGCCGTTCTTCTTCTTGGCGCTGTTTCCGTCGCGCATGCAAGCTATGCCAAATGCAGGTAGCTGGATGAACATGGTTAAAATCTGCGCTGGTTTTATTG
>JAPYTC010000248.1 GCA_029941685.1 Planctomycetota bacterium
TTGGATTACCGCCGGAAACACTGCTCCATCAAGTGAGTTGGCGAACACCTGTAACAATGTACCGACCGAACGACTTGGCTGATAAGTGTAATCTTGGCCATTACGTTTGATGATAACAGGCTTATTTAAGTCGACAATAACATCGTTGAGGTAAAGCTTCACGCGCTCGACATTGTTAGCATCAATTGAAATCGTGTTCGAGGCACGATCAACGCTTACAGATATTTTGGCCAAACTACCCTCAGCCGAATCAGACTTAATGGGATGCACCCAGAATACTCGGCTTTGCTGAGAAAAGGGTATTTCGAATTCAAACTCGAGAGGATAAGCATTGGTGCGCTCTTGTGTTAAGCACCATTGAGTAGCGTCATTTGCCGTTTCGAGGATTGCATTGGCCACGAGTGCCAGGTTGCCCGAGCCAACTATTTTATCGGTTACATCGGTTGATGTGGTGATGCCGGCAAAGATGTGAGGCATCACCGCACCCCATTGACTTGCGATATGTGAGCCTAGTTCGTCGATGCCCACCATAAACAGGCGCATACGGTCGAGGTGGTATATCTTGGACGCCTCGCCAACCGGCAAGATGATGCTGATGGCTGCTTCAATGGTGAGAACCAAATCAGCCGACATAGAAGAAATGTCTGGAGCAAGCACGATGGCTTGTTCTAGCACCTCTTTAGGCAGAGTTTCAATCTGTTCGCGAGCGCCACTGCCCAACAAAATGATACAAGGGTAGCTGACTTTTTTTGGATTATACTTTGCTGGTAGCCACACACTGTAAGGAGCCCGAGCGAAATCGACATTACGTAGTCGCCCCTTCTTCACTGCAGAACCAGAAGTGGCGTACTTGCGCGCTTGATGCAAAGCGATTTCCCAGTCGTAAACGTAAGATAAAGGATTACGGCCTTTTGACTTTTTGGCCATTTTCGTAATCTGATCTTCTAGCGCCATAATCGCTTCGGACATGTCTTTATGGTCGTTATCGATTTTGGCATCAATCCATTCACCTGTGTATTTCGAAATCTTTTTAAGATCAGCGGACTTCAACTCTGGCTCGCCTTGGGCAAAGGCACCGCTAGAAAGGATGAAAAACAGTAGAGTAGGAATTCTCATAATATGAGCTTAGTGTAGCGGAGACTTGAAGGCGAGAACTGCTTGGCAAAGTTCTCGGGTGTCGGCAGTGGCAGAAAGTAGAGGCTGTGGTTTCATTCCCAGCCAGGCCAAGTTGTTGACGAAGCGCAAATCGTTAGCAAAAGCAATTGCCGCGGACGTCATCATTTGTTGGCATTCGGTAAATTTCATTTCGCCCCACAGTGCGAGCGCGCGCTCTAGAGTTGAGTTTGCGGCCTCGGCATTATCTAGTAAAGGTAACGACAGTTGGTTACGCCTAGAGAACACCAGAATGTTGGATATCGAAGCATCACTAACGGGGCTGTTGAGCGCCCGCCAGGCACGTAAACTTAATTGCGTGTGGTGATGTTCGAGGCGAGTGACGGATTGAAAAACCGTGTTCTGCCAATAGCTGCCTGGGCGAGGATTGTCGAGTAAGGACTCGAGGCGCTGCGCATGAACGGCTTGCAAATCTGTGCTGTCTTGCGCTGTTGGAATGCAGCAACAAATTAGGGGCAGGATTGTTGTTAGTCCAACCATTCGACACCTTGGCAATCACGAATCTCGCCCATGAAAAATGGTTTTTCACCACGTGCGTCTAGGTCTTGATGAATTGCGTTAGCTTCGTCGGCGGAGACAACGAGAATCATGCCTACCCCCATGTTGAATGCTTTCCAGGATTCGTCGCGCTCGACGTTGCCGTATTCACATAATTGAGTGAACACGTTTTGCTGTGGCACAGCTTTACGTGAAACAGCAGCGCCTAAACCGTTTAATACGCGCGGCAAGTTTCCGGGTACCCCACCGCCCGTAATGTGAGCCAATGCGTGC
>JAPYTC010000249.1 GCA_029941685.1 Planctomycetota bacterium
ACCTTATATCAACAACTGGACTGACCCAGCTTCAACCAGCACAACAACCATCAAAGCCATCGGCGCAACTACAACAAGCGCAGTGGCCGTCGGCACTGGCCCGATGTCTGACGCCTGCCTAGTCGGAACAATACGCAGCGATATGGGCAACGCCGGCTCGAACAACACCAAAATTTTCGGCTCTCTAAATTCAGGCGCAACCAATTGGATATCGGCTTGGGACAGTGGTCTAGATGTTTCGCCAACTTTGGGATACACCGAAGCCAACGCCGGCAGTATCACCTTCAATGCTGACATGACTTATGCTTTTGCATCGGTTACTTGGTCGGACGCGGTTACCACAACACCGTTAAATACCGACAACGGCATTTATCGCGTCTATCTACGCTAGAGAGTGAATAAACTACTTGCACAAATTTTAATACCTGTATTCGCGCTGCTGGTATTACTTTTCGCCGACCTCGCACCGGGACAACCCGAAGTAACGCGCATGGTTGCAGTAGCGATATTGATGGCCGGGTGGTGGATAACCGAAGCCATCCCGATTCCGATAACGTCTTTACTGCCGGTAGCACTCTTCCCCTTGCTCGGCATTCTCGACGGCCGCACTACTGCCGGCACTTATTTTAACCACCTTATCTTTCTATTCATCGGCGGATTCCTATTCGCCCTCGCCATGCAACGCTGGGATTTACATCGGCGCATCGCCCTGCGAATTTTGCGTTTTCTCGGTACGCGACCAACCCAAGTATTGCTTGGCTTCATGACTTCTACCTGGTTTTTGTCGATGTGGATCAGCAACACTGCCGCCACCATGATGATGGTGCCGATGGCGATGGCGATAATCGGACCCTTCCGTGAACACCTCGACAAAGACGGTGCGCGACGTTTTTCAATCGTACTGGTATTAGGAGTAGCCTACTCAGCATCAATCGGCGGAATATCTACCCTAATCGGCACCCCACCAAACATGTCATTGGCAAGAATCCTTGAGATTTCTTTTCCTGACAAAGAAGAATTGTCCTTCGCATGGTGGTTCAAATTTGCCTTTCCACTTTCGCTAACATTCTTAATCGCCGCTTGGTTTACTTTATCAAAACTAGCGCGCTTATCGAAACTACAAATTCAAGTCAACAAAAACTACTTCATCGAGCAACACCAAATGATGGGCGCGATGACTTCCGAGCAACGCGCAGTCGGTGGTTTGTTTTTCTTACTAGTTTTCGGTTGGATGTTCCGCCCAGAATGGTCACAGCTATTCCCAAATCCTAAATTCATCGATGACGGTACTGTGGCGATTGTCGTTGCCTTACTTTTATTCTTAATTCCATCCAAACAAAAACCCGGTGAAAAATTAATGGACTGGGCAGCATCCAAAGGGATACGTTGGGGAATTGTTTTAATGTTCGGCGGCGGATTTGCACTAGCCACCGGCTTTATCGAATCCGGTTTATCAGACTGGCTCGGTCAACAACTTACTTCCCTGCAAAGCGTACCGCTGTGGATGTTAATCACGATTATCTGTATTTCCATCACCATGCTCACCGAGCTAACCTCAAACATGGCGACTACCGAAGTAGTGCTGCCGATACTCGCTGCAATGGCGACGGCGATTAGTGTCGACCCGTTATTGCTAATGATTCCGGCCACCTTGTCTGCGTCGTGCGCGTTTATGTTGCCGGTCGCCACTGCGCCGAACGCAATCGCCTTTGGTGCTAGTGATGTTAAAATCAAAGACATGATACGTTACGGATTTATTCTTAATATCATTGGTGTGATACTCATTAGCCTTACCACACTTGTCGTGTTACCAGGATGCATCGCGCCTGCCGCCACTACTGCAGTGGCAACCAATATTGAAACTAGCGAAGTGCACGCGATGAGTTTTAATATTCGCTACGGCACTGCCATTACCGAAACGCAAATCATGTCCAGTCGCGATG
>JAPYTC010000250.1 GCA_029941685.1 Planctomycetota bacterium
CGCCGATTTAATGCCCAGTGTAATCGAGCCTCAAGCCGCATTAGCGCTTGCAGTTTGGTTGCTCGAACGTAATTGCGACGATAACGATGTTCGCCCAACTTTAGAAACAGTTGAAGGGGTGATTACAGTCACTATAGAGGGCAGCACCCGTAACGCTGCACCGGCATGGCCAAGCGAACTCAGTGAGTTCATCATAAGTGAATCTCCATTTAAATTAGGCTTTGCCGATAACGTCTTTTCCTTCCCGGCCGCACAAGATGCAGTTTGAGCATTCCATAACGGATTACTCTAAGTTGCTGTTGCAGCTCATGAAAAAAGTGCTCGCCACCGACGAGCTGAAAGTAGATTTATTGGCTGCCCAAAAAGATTTCACGGGTGGGGTAGACCTCGACAACGCGTCGGCAAATAGTTTCAATGAGTGGTACTTATTAGAGCGCGATTGCCCGGTATTGGGTGCGCCACCAGCGGTATCTTTTTCGCCTGCAGAAATAACGACTAACGACCTGTGGCATTGCTTACATGATTCCTTCTTCGGACTGTTTCACGTAACTGAACTTGTTGATGGACAAGCAAACACCGCCATACTTGAGTGTTTATGGTCTGCGCGTCAAATTCGCGTGACGACCCTGCCTGCAGGTATCGACGTCGGAACATTAATCCCGGCGCGAGTAGCTCAAAGTGATTCCGAATCTCATTTGTTACTGCCCGCAGCAAATTTTATTATTGCTCCAGATTTGCTCGAATCTCTCGCGGAAGATTTGCGATCTATTCGCGGAGAACAACCACGTTCGCGACTTTCGCAACACCAGTGGCACCAGTTGTTTACCAATCATCAACAGTCCCACGCGATTGCTGCAGGACAAAGTTTTGAAGAAGCGCTTACCCAGGCTTTGCTTGGGCAGAACGAATTGAGTGTCGCTGAGGTCACGGCGATGCTCGAAAAACATGGGGCGCAAGATACGCTCAGCCAAATTGCCTTTGACACTGATGTCGACATTGAGGCTCTTCGAGTGGCCTTCGCTTTAATCGGCGATGATCAGGGTGACGATACCGCGCAGCTTGATGACCTAGACGGTGATGCCACACAGGCCATCAGTGATTTCTTGGCAAACGACTCTCAGGGGAGCAACCTAGATCAAGCCTTTGGCAACCTTGAACAGGAATTGAGTCTTGAACCTGGCGCAACAGGTCTACTCAGTGAGCAGTCCGAGCCAACCGGTGTTGATACTTTGCCCGGAGTAGAGATGTGGCTACGTTCTTATTTGTTCGACTGCGAGGCAAACTCCCTCCAAGTAAGCGCGGCAGCGGGCAAAGAAATCGAACAGTTTCTTAACTACTGTGCGACTACAGTAAAGGCCAACGAAATCGATCCGCATCAGCTTTCGGCTGCAACAGTATTGGCCTATATGATGGGTGCGGCTGCTGTCGATGAGGTCAACGCCAAAATTAATCATCTCGACGACTTCACGCAGTGGTTGCATCGCGAACAAGATGCACCGCTAGAGAGTATTTTGCCAATATCGGGTGACGAGACTCGAACTTGGCTGCAGCAGTTGGTGTTGTGTAATCAAGCTCTGCAGCACAACAATGTGGCTTCATCGATTGCGCAGGTTACAGCGGTTTCACCGCTAGCCACTCTAGACGAAGACGGACAGTCGGTGATGGTCAATGGTTTCCCGAGCGACTATGTGTCCGTGGTTGAAGTGGGCGATAAATTGATGGGTGCCTGGCGTGACGGTTGTTTTGTAGCGGGTGCTTGGATGCCGAAGAGGTTGTTGCCGACGGCTGATTGAAAAGGATCTTCTCTAGTTTTGGTTGACTGTGATTTATCTTATATTCTTTTGTTGATAATAAAAA
>JAPYTC010000251.1 GCA_029941685.1 Planctomycetota bacterium
ATGCCCATACCCGATGCGACCTGCAAATATGTGTCGGGCACTTCTAACTGGTACGGGTTAAAGAAGTCGAGCAGCATGCTAGTACCTACTCCGAACCAAGGACGACTAAAAAAGGCCTCTAGTGCGATATGGTCAATATGCCAGCGGAAGTCAGCAGAGTCGCCGTTCATGTCGTGGACGATTTGATAAGCGAATTCGGCGAAGCCAGTAGCGTAGGCCACAATGCCCAATCCTGCCACTGCTAGCCCATACCACGGGGCTAGTTTTTTGAAACGAATAAGCGGTATTAAGGTGGTGGCGATGGCAATCGACAACCATCCGGATCGCGACATGGTGATGACCGTACCGAAGGCGAGCACCACGTATGCCGTAAACAGAAACAAGCGGCGGCGGCGATCGATAGTTCCCTTGGGTTGGGTAGCGAACCACAATGCCATCACTGCCTGCGAAGCAAGCAAGTTCGATTGGTGGTTAGGGTGATACATCAAACCGGTAAGGCGTGGCATCACACCGAAAGGAGTGTTAACATGATTATAAACCGTTGCCGAAAAGGTGATGATGTTACCGCTAATCACCGACAACGCAAACTGTATTAACTCTGCAGCAACTGTTATCATCGCTGCAATCAACATAAAATTGAATAGGGCTTCGAGATGACGGCGGCTCACCAGCAGTCCCGGTAACAACAAAACCGGAATCAAGTAGGTCGAACGGAACAACATATTCTCAACTAACGACAATGGCTGAGTAGTTTGTAAAAAACTAACCGCATATGAAATCATCATCAACCCGAGCACTACCACCAAGGGTGTGAGGCGAAATGGTATGCGGCGTAATCGCAAGCCACGGTCAACCATAATATAGAAAAATCCCGCTATTGAGAACTGAAACAACATAGGAACTACGTCGGCATTCAGGCTCAATGCGAAACAACCCAGTACTAGCCGGTCGAGACCACCAGACTTAATCGCTAGCCAGACAAGAAATATCAACAACAGACAAACCGCGATTAAGGCGATACTGCCCAAGTATGGTACATCGTTAACCAACGGGGGATTAGGCCCTAAAATATCGATTTGTACGCGGCGCGAAAACACACCATCGTTTTTGACGAAAAACGCGACTAACCATCCCACTAGCACTAATCCAAGACCGCGCCACAGACTTGTCTTTGCATTGAAGTCTGTGGTGAGTATCGGGGCGTGATTTAGTTCTGACATCTACTATAATTCTAACTCAACTGCAACCACAGTGTGTGGTGACACTTTAACCAAGAGTTTATCGCCATCTAACCGCACTCTTCCGGGGGCGCTGACATCAGCCGCCTGGCAATCTTCGTGCTGAGCCAACGAAACTGGCAGTTCGGTTTTGAGCATGATCATCATTCGGTCGAATGTAGCACGCGCATTTGCAATCGTGGCTGCCGATACCCCAGGAATGGCTCGGTCTTTTGAGCCTGACATGAAGGCGCGTTCGACTGCAGCAACTTCTCGGGCACTAATATTTTGTTTCTTTAAATCTTCGATAACGAGGCGCCCCGCGCTTTGCGAAAAGCCTGCCTCGTAAGGGCGAAACAATTCACGAAAAGGCACTGATGCTATCGGGTTACCGTGTGTTTCGTCAATGAGGCGCACACGTTTAATAGATTTAGGAGTGCCGTCAAGTTGGATGACAACCCAACGCTCGCGATTGACCGCTTCTTTTTTCAGCCGCTTCATCAAATCTTTAAGCTCGGCCAATGGTGCACGCCAATTGCTGCCTAATCCTAACTTATCAAACTTCCTAGTACCCGAAATGTAAGAC
>JAPYTC010000252.1 GCA_029941685.1 Planctomycetota bacterium
CTCTTAATTATTACACGCTTTACCCCACACTAGGCGTATTAATTGGACGGCTAGGGGTAGGAGCACTGTGGGGTTTCGCCATAATTAATATCCTTGCTGCCTTACTCATGGGGCCAGCTTTAGATGCATTAGCGAAACGTTTGCAGTTCCAATTCGCTGCACGGCGCGCGGCATTCTGGTGTATGTTGCTCGGCTTTAATTTGTTCGGATACTATCTAGCCCACGGCGTAAATGTACCGCCGCCTGGTGCAATGCCATTTGCCATTCTCGAACCGATGACCAACGTCGGCGATATGTTTTCGTGGGATGCCCGCTTGCAATCATTTGTCGCTAAGTTTTTGAACGTGTCTTCGTTTGCTTGCTCGTTGCCACTAATGCTGTTCGCCGTGTCGAACGCTATAGAGAACACCAAGCAAAGCCGTTTATTGTCAGCGATTCTTTTGGGCTTGTGCATAGCAATCAATCCTTTAGTTGGCGCATTCAGTGCCTTGCTCGTGGTGGGGCAGGCACTACTGTGTGGTAGTAACAACATTGCCCAAGAACTTTTTTCGTGGGCGAAGCTAGGCTCACTTTCTGCAATAATCGCTTTACCATTTTTGTTGCCTTTGTTCATAAATGCCGATTCGATAGCAGCTCCTGAAAAGGAACTGCCGTTCATTGGCGACGGCGCCATGTTCAATTTAATTGGGCCATGCTTGTTGCTAGTAGTGATGTGCTGTTTTGCCGTTCGCTTATTGAGCAAGACTCAAGCTAAGGTGATTTTATTGGCGGCAGTATTAGCCATCGCTTTTTCTTTTGCGAGTTTGCCGTTTAGTAACGAGTATAAGTTCCCGCGGTTGTTTGCAATATTTTTAGCGATTCCGGCGGGGCAGTTTGTAGTCTCGTATTCTAAACACTGGTTCGCTAAAATCGGTTTTGTATTGTTGGCGTTGATTGCTGTGCCTACAACTTATGCAACTCTGCAGGCTTATGCTCATTGGGACATCAGCAAATCGCTACCTCTTGTTACTGCGCAGGGCGGGGCACTGACTCCACGAGTCATTGACGAACAAACAGCACCTGCTCTGCCGCTACAAGTGCTTAATGCAATTAGAAATTTGCCCAGTGGTGCGGTGCTGATGATGCACCCAAGATTTCCGGGTGTTGCAAGTATGGCACAGGGCAATCAGTGGGCTCCGGCGTTGCAGCACACTTTGTTTGTCGATCGCCCACAAATTCATAACCGGCCGCACCACCAAGAAGTTTTGCACCGATTAAGTCTATGCGTAAATTTTTGGGGTGCCAATGAATGGCCAGCACTGCCTGCACTGAATGTTTATGCGCCGTTGTCAGCGTTAGCTGAAGCCCGGCAAATAGTCGCCGGTCGTCAGCTGGCCATTCTAAGTACAGCGAGTTCGGTTGCTAGTCACGATTATTTGCAGGGGCTAAACGATTCTGGTGTTGTCGATTTAGTCGCTCACCAAGGCGATGTTTATCTGTGGTTATTTTCTGCTGTGCAGAAAGTGGACGAAAGCTAAGTGCCTGTCTAACATCTTGGATGTTAATAGTCGTTCTAAGGTTGAGATCGGCATTGCTGCGCGCGACGCGTAAGCAGCGCAACACAGCTCGTCCGCTTAACGCGAGTAGGGTGCTTGCCTTGCGCATTTGTGCTTGAGCATCTGCATTTATGCCAGCATCGATTATTTGTGCTAGAGAGGCTTCGTTGGCAGACATGAAACCACGTGCCTGTGAGTGTTGGAAATTTTTAGCAGCAGATATGTTTTCGATAACATCTTCGTCGGGTTGAGCCGTCGGT
>JAPYTC010000253.1 GCA_029941685.1 Planctomycetota bacterium
CAAACTTAAGGGCACCCAAATTGGCGCTCCTTGTGATGTTGCCGATGCGCGAATTGCTGCACCCAAAGCAATCAAGAACAGAATGGTTGCTAGAACCACCAATAAGTGGCGACTTACTTCACGAAAGCACGAACGACCTAGCAACAATTTTTAGTAAGGGCTTTGCAGACGTATCTGCTTAACTAATTCTGAAGTGATTGCCACAAGGATACCCACGATCAGCCCGGCGAGCGCACTAAATATCATGATGCCAACTGAGGTCGGTATAGCAAGTGCCTTTTCGGGCAGCGCTTTGGTGTAGTCGTTTGACATTGTGAACCTCAAACCGTGCGCCAAATGAAATTCGAGCTCGGCGCGGCGCGCAGAAAGATCTTCAGCATGCTTGCGTGCTTGAACAATTTGCGCATTAATCCGCGCCACCTCGCCACGATACTTCGGAACATTCTGCAACTTGTTGTCGAGCTCAGCGGCAGTCTGTTCGAATATTGCTACCTGCGAATCGTAACTAGCCTCTGCGATATCGATCTCAACCATCTTTTGCATGAATTGAAGCGCCTGAGGGTCTTGTGACATCGTCGAACTAGAGTGTGTCATTGCAGCCTGCTGCGTCATGCGGGCTTGCACCAATGCCAACTCATTGGTCAAGCGCAATATTTCTGGGTGCTGCTCTTTGTACTCAAGCTTTTTCAGTGCCAACTCGGTAGCTATTGTGTTCGAACGTTCGAGCGCCGACTTATAAACTGAGTTTTCACTTAGGGACTGCCCAGTAACAACAAATTCGGGACGACTATCAGCAAGTTGCTGATAAACCGGGCGTTGTGCAAGGTTACTACTGTGCTGCAGCTCTAGTGCTTCGATTTGCTGCTGTACAACCTGACGTTGACTGAGCATTGATGCAGACTCGACTTCAATATCGGTAAAGTCGGCGCCTTTCAAGAACTCGACTAGCTCTGCCGAATATTCAGAGAATTTCCTCCAGGCAATCGGCTCACGCGCGATAAATGATTCTAGGTTACGACGCGGGCTAGCCTCGAGCAATGCCTGCATCTCATCCTGGAAAGCGGTCGAGAAGGCATTGGCCAACATGGCGGCCTCTTCAGCTGTTTTGGCATAAGAAAGCACGTGCAAAAATGAGTCGGCACCGATATCACCAATTACGTTTTTACGAATAGTTTTGGCATCAATGCCGGGTAGAGCAGCGGCAACACGGTCGTGAACTGCCCCACTACGAATAATTCCAATAATGCCAACACGCAACTCTTCATCCTGGTCGGGCACGATAGGCCCGCTCGGGATGTTGCCGCCCTCGGTTTTAAGACTCACTGTTGGGGAGGTGGCCGGAATTAAAATCTTGGCAACTGATAGATACTCGGTTGGCGTTTGCTGTGTATAAAAAAATCCGGAGGCGATAGAGCCGAGGAAGACCAACATCACTGCAACTCGGCGGTTGTAAATGGCGGCGAAAATCGAAGAGACGTCGTTCATGAAGCTAATAGATTAGCGTTGCGGAGGCAAGAAAATGAAATCCTTTGCGCCCTGATGGCGTTTTTTGTCGCGATTATTAAGGACTACCGCTTCGGCAAGGCCAAATATCCCCCACAAGAACTTCACCCACAAAAACATTGCAAAGAATGATTGGATAGAAGTAATCAAAAGAGCGAGTAGCAAGGCAATGGCCCACTCGCGATAAGCTGGGTTGGCCGGTTTGACCCACACGTGGATAAGGCGAATGACAATGGCGCAGGCAAAGCCGCCGTAGGTAAGCAAGCCGAAGATGCCCATACC
>JAPYTC010000254.1 GCA_029941685.1 Planctomycetota bacterium
CTGCTGGTCGTCAAGAATTTCGAGATGCAAAGGTACAGTAGTAAAAACACCAGGCCCATCAATGACAACTTCGGCCAAAGCGCGTTTGCCAATCTGGATCGCCTCAGTGCGATCTTTACCGTGAACGATTAATTTAGCGATCATTGAATCGTAAGTGGTCGGTATCTTGTAATTGGCATCGACGTGGGTATCTATACGAACACCGCGTCCACCCGGAAAATACAAATCCGTGATGGTCCCGGGTGCCGGCGCGAAGTTACGCGCGACATTTTCGGCGTTGATGCGAAACTCGATTGCGTGCCCCGTTAGACAGACATCGCTTTGGCGAATATCAAGATCGATACCAGCAGCAATCATAATCTGCCACTTGACGATATCGATGCCGGTAACCACTTCAGTGACACAATGCTCTACTTGAATTCGCGCGTTAAGTTCGATGAAGAAAAAGTTGCCGTGCTTATCGAGTAAAAATTCGACCGTGCCCGCATTTACATAACCGCTCTCTTTGGCAAAATTGATTGCGGCCTCGCCCATCGCCTGACGAAGTGAATCCGTAGTCGCTGGCGACGGAGACTCTTCGATTAATTTTTGGTGACGACGTTGTATTGAACAATCGCGTTCGCCAAGGTGAATGACATGATTGTTATTATCAGCCAAAATTTGTACTTCAACGTGACGCGGCTCTTCAACGAATTTTTCGATGTAGACCTTGTCATCGTTAAACGCCCCAATGGCCTCTTGCTGCGCAGCGTTAAAACACGATGCGAATTCGTCGGCGTGATTAGCACGACGCATGCCGCGACCGCCGCCACCAGCTGCTGCTTTAATCATTACTGGGTAACCGACCTGTTCGGCAATTTCGGCGCCATGCTCAACACCATCTACCGCGCCATCAGACCCCGGAACCACAGGCACCCCCGCTCTTCGAGCAGTCTCTTTAGCGTTAGACTTATCACCACACGAATCAATGATGGCCGGTGATGGACCAATAAACACCATGTCGCAAGCTACGCAAACTTCAGCAAAGTGCGCATTTTCAGCAAGGAAGCCGTAACCTGGATGGATCGCTTCGGCCCCAGTAATTTCTGCAGCAGAGATTATGCGGGTTATGTCTAAGTAAGATTCGGCGCTTGGCGCCGGACCGATACACACCGAGTCGTCGGCAGCTTTCACATAAGCTGCATCGCGATCTGCCTCGCTAAAAACAGCAACCGCTTCAATGCCCAAATCGTGAGCCGCGCGGATGATGCGTAAAGCAATTTCGCCACGGTTGGCGACTAGGATGCGCTTAAACATTAATTAGGCCTGGTACTTGAACATGTTTTGACCATACTCAACGGTGTCACCATCAGCGACTAATATCTCGACGATGGTACCACTAAACTCGGCGTGAATTTCGTTGAAGACTTTCATAGCCTCAAGGATGCAAATCACATCATCGCCAGAAACAGAATCACCAACTTTAACGTAAGAATCGGACTCAGGGTTTGGCTTGCTATAGTAAGTGCCGACCATCGGTGAGGTAAAGTACAGAGCGTTGTCGTCTTCTACAATATCTGGTGCTGGTGCAGCAGCGGCTACCGGCGCAGCCGGTGCAGCGACCGAATGCACTACCGGCACCTTGTTTTGACGCGACAATCGCACTTCGGTTTCGCCCTGCGCGTAGTGCAGTTCAGTTAGACCGCCTTCATCCATGAGGGCGAGTAATTCTTTTACTAGGTTTAAGTCCAATGTATTAGTTTGGTTATGGGGAGGTTCGAGAACCCAAGACCCCTATTT
>JAPYTC010000255.1 GCA_029941685.1 Planctomycetota bacterium
GCTAAGCGCTACACAGTAGGCGCTTCTGGTAGCGTTTACTTTACGGCATCAGATGCCAAAGATGTAAAGTCTGTTGGAAAAAGCATCGCCGAAATAAGCAAAGGCTTTAAAGGCAATCAAATTTGTTTAAGTCTCTCTTCGGCTTCAGTGCTAAACAGAGAGCTCAGCCTCCCATTCAGCAATCGCGATAAAGTTGCGCAGGTCATTAAATTCGAAATAGAGTCCGAGCTTTATCATCTCGATGTCGACGATGTGATTGTTGATTTTGTCGAACTCGATGACGGTAGGGCGACGTCCACGATGACGGTTAATGCGCTGCGCAAAGAACGACTCAAAACGGCGCTTGATATTTGTAGTGCAGCAAGTCTCGACCCGCCAGTTGTAGATTTGTCAATCGCTTCTTTGTTCAATGCACTTAAAGTTTTGCCGGCAACCGACAACACCGACCCCGAGGCTTACTTGCATCTTGGTGCAGAAAGTTCACAATTGATTGTGTTATCTCCGGGCGGATTAGTGCGCGCAACTCGAACGATTCCATTGGGATGGCTTGAGTTGTCACGTTGTCTCGCGGTAGACGACGACTTTGTCCCTGAAAGCTCCGACGATGAAACCGATGTCGATGATTCTGAGGATGATTCTGAGGATGAAGCCGCTTGCCAATTCGAATTGGGCGGCGACACATCCATTCCGTTTGGCAATGATTTCGATGAGGTTGTAGCACAATGCTCAGCCACCGCCAAGCAGTCCTTTATTCGTACTCTCGAGTCAGAGTTGCGTCGTGCGCTTACTGCTCTTAATTACACTGGTTTGCCGTTGTACCTGCTTGGTGCTCAGCTTGATGGCCTAGCTGAAGAACTGTCCTCCGGTTTAGCAATCCAGGTAGCCCCGCTTGATTTAGGTATAACCGCTGCCGACGATTCGGTACCGCATACGATTGCTCTGGGCGCTGCTCTGCGTGCAATCGGGGCAGAGTCACTCGAAATGAACTTCCGCCAAGAAGAGTTTCGTTATGCGCGCGGTGTCGAGCGTATCGAAGGCCCATTAACTTGGGCGATGGTCGGCTTGGTGTTTTACTTTGCCTTTGGCATGGCAATCGATGTTAAGTTGAGTCAGCAAAAGTCTGGTGACGCAGCTGTGATTTTTAGTCGCGCACGTCAAAAAGTTCAGCGGCTAAACGAGCAGGTTAGCAACTCCGACGATTACCCCGACGACTGGATAATCAAGAATGACTTTTCTGCTAACGATATTCCCGCCGAAGAGCATATCCACCTTTTGAAGAGTTCCGTTGATAAAGCCCAAAAGAAGCTCGATCAATTAATGGGTGAAGATGAGGTCGAAATGCCGCAGTCTTGCCTCGAAGCATGGCGCTTGCTCATGAATCATCTCGAAGTAGAGATGGCTGACCACGAAGGTAAATGGATGATCGAATCATTTGAGTTTACTTCGTTTAATGCGTCTGCCAACGAGCCCGCGCATGTTGGGGTTAAGTTTGGCATCACTATTTTCCCTGATAGCAGTGGTCAACTTATCGGTCGTTTCGATCGCCTGCAGCGTAATCTACAGGCTCAAGATTTTACAATCGGACAAGTTAAAATTCCGTCAACTGAGCCAGCGTCGATACCCGAAGCAAAAACAGCTGTGGTCGAAGTTGATGTTATTGCTACAAACCCAAACGCCAGCAAAAAATCATGAACAACCGTAGCACACTTTACACTTTAGTCGGTTTGGCTGTTGCTGCTTTTGCTTGTAG
>JAPYTC010000256.1 GCA_029941685.1 Planctomycetota bacterium
TGTTGGTCAAAAATTCCTAAGTATAATGAGGTGCGTCTTTGCCAGACCGCGAAGTGCGGAAAGTCGCATCGTACTTATGACCGTTGGCCGAGAATGCACCCCTTAAGCGCCAGAAGTCGACCGGCACGTGCGCCAATACCTCGACTTCTTTGTGTGCAAGAATCGCGAGTGTCGGAGTTTGTACGCGTCCAGCTGACCACACACCACGCTCTCGACGCCCTTTAAGGCGCTTGGTGATGCCACGAGTAGCATTAATGCCGACCAACCAATCACCCTCAGCGCGGCAATAAGCGGCCGATGACAGCCCTTCGAACTCTGAGCCCGGGCGGACATCACTGAACGCGCTAAGAATCGCGTCTTTAGTCATCGACTGCAACCACAAACGCTCGGACGGCTTATCGGTATCGACAAACTGTTCAATCTCGCGGAAGATCAATTCTCCTTCTCGAGCAGCATCACAAGCGTTGACTATTGTTTTTATCTCGTCACGCTGCGCTAACTTCTTCAGCACGCGTAGCTGCTTAGTCGCCCCTTCGCGCGGCTTACGTACAAATTTGTCGGGAATTACCGGCAAATCAGCCAAAGACCAGCCAGAAAGTGCTGGATTGTAGTGCTCGGGCTCAGCTAGCTCTAACAGGTGGCCCACGGCCCACGATATAAGATAGTTTTCACCTTCCCAATAGGCATCCTCTATCTTCTTAAATTTTCCGGGAAGGGCGTTTGCTAAGTCATTAGCAACGCTTGGTTTTTCAGCGATGATTAGTTTCATGTTATTTGGCAGATGCCCATTCTGGCTTACCCAGAGACAAAGGGGGCGTCACGGTCCCCACAGACAAGAAACTTAGGCCTTATTGGCCATCTATGCAACTATTTTTAATAAAAACATCATTTTTCTTCAGTAGCAAGTCGCAAATAGCCGAAGTATGAGTGTTCAATGACTAAAACCATGAAAAAACGCTTACCTTTACTAGAATCCTTCGCCGCGGTCTTCGCTGTGGCAACAGTTGCCTTCATGACAGCCCTGCCCGCCATCCAAGACACTGGCGAGCGTAATGTTGACCTTCAAGACAACCTCTCGCTCATCCGCACTGCCGTGTTCCGCTTTAGCATGGACCACGAAGTTGATGGCATCGAAGTTAGCCCTGCTGTTGGCGGCGTCAACTTCGAAGAGCAAATCCTTGGGCGCACACGCAGCGATGGAACTACTCATCAACGCGGACGCTTCGAAGATCGCTTCTTCGGACCATACCTCAATACGATTCCGACAAACCCGGTCAATGACCTTAACACTGTGCGCATCATGCCAAGCGGCATCAGCACACCGATCTTCAACGGAACCTCGGGTTGGGTGTACGTGACTGACACTGGCGAAATCTTCGCCGACCTAGCAGGTGTGGACGCCCGCGGTATCGCTTTCAGCGAGTACTAAAACACCCCCGCCACTTAGTCATTGCGGTACTTGCGATGGCAGTAGACACACGAAGACTTTAATTCTTTGTAACTAACTTCTACTGCCTCGCTTTTTTTATTGTCTAGAGCATTAAACAATTCGTTGCCATAAATAGCCGCCTGTTCGATACGCTTTATGAAATCGGCATTATCTATTAATTCGCTCGGCACATCGTCGGCACAACCGCGCAATAAGTCACGTGTTTGCCTGGCTTCATTAAGCACCACCAAATCAGGAT
>JAPYTC010000257.1 GCA_029941685.1 Planctomycetota bacterium
GCATTACACCGGTGATTTCATAGATGGCTTTGGTAATCCGATTACGGTGATTGCGGTGGCGAACCCGATTAATACAGGGCTTGAGCCCGCCACTCTTTACGATCGCATGCCTGGATATGGAGTGATTCGTTTCGGCGACGAAGTAGTGTTTGAATGCTGGCCACGTTGGGTCAATCCAACAGCCGCGGATGCCATGCAGTTCGACGGTTGGCCGTTTACTTTAACCGACTAAAGCCGCCGCGCCGCAAACTCCAGCATCATTACCTAAAGTTGCTTGGATGACGGTGAAGTCATCAGCAGTACGTCCGAAGCAACGCTGGCTAATGACTTCGTCGATATGCGGTTGCCATATTTCTAAGCATGGTGCGCCACCGCCGCCGAAAATAAACACGCGGATGTCAGTGAGCAAAGCAATCTGCGCAATTGCTTCGCCGAGGGCCTCACCGCTTTGTTGCAGCAATTGCAAAGACGCGTAATCACCATCTTTAGCCGCTGCGATAATTTCAGGTAAGGGCTTACCATCAGCGCGATTTTCGATATTAGTTGCACTAGCAATGGCTTCGACGCAGCCGACCGCGCCACAGTTACAGGCGAACTCGTGACCCGTAGCGATGTGTCCAATTTCTCCGGCCATACCACCGGGGCCGTGGAATATTTGACCATCGATAATTAAACCACCACCAATACCCGTGCCGATTGTAATAAAAGCAAAAGTAGGGTGAGCGCTACCCGCGCCATTAACCGCTTCACCTAAAGCAGCTACATTCGCGTCGTTATCTAAGCCATATTGATAACCATCGCCATGCGCTTTAGACAATATGCCCATCAAGTCAGCCTTCTCAAGCCACGGGATGTTCGGACAGCTTTGCACGCAGTTATCGCCCACAACACCTGGAACGCCAATGCCGATGCCAATGAAACTGTCATCGATGAACTCAATGATGTCAGGGTGCTGCAGTAACTCGCTAAACGCCGCTAATGTATCAACACCGGCGTAACGCTTACACTCGAGCAGTTTGCTGTCGTTAAAGAAACCAATCTTTACCGCGGTGCCGCCAATATCAATGCCAAGTTTTTTCACTGTATTAAAGCGTCGCGATAAAGAATCATTGCTTTCGGCATCAACGCGCGTAAGTTTTCAATGCGAGTGTCAGAATTTGGATGTGTGGATAACCATTCGGGCGGTTCTTCACCACTGGAACCCATGCGTTGCCATAAACCAATGGCCGCTTCAGGATTGTAGCCGGCATTTGCCGCCAACATTAAACCGATTTCGTCGGCCTCGCTTTCGTGACTGCGCGAGAAGGGTAGCGACACTCCTACGTGAATGCCTAGACCTAAGCCCGCCATAATCAAAGTGCGATCTTCGTAGTCCATGTCACGCATTGAAACAGCCGCACCAAGCATACCAATTTGCATTAAAACACTTTGGCTCATACGTTCGGCACCATGATGAGCCAAAGCGTGCGCAACCTCATGCCCCATAACAATTGCCAAACTATCTTCGTCTTCGGTGACCGGCAATAAGCCTGAGTAAACAGCGGTCTTGCCGCCTGGTAAGGCCCAAGCATTGACCATTGCTTGGTCGTCAATTAGTTTGAACTCCCAGCGGAATTTTGCGGCATCAGATTGCGGTAAATAATCTTTGGCAGAAGCGGCAATCCGGCTGCCAATCTCTTGCAC
>JAPYTC010000258.1 GCA_029941685.1 Planctomycetota bacterium
GGCTGATATTATGTACACTCACACACACACACGATAGACATCGCGCCTTGACATCTGCCAGCTTCCTCCGCTTCGCGAGAGTCTCAGCTCTGAGCTCTGAATCTCTCTTTTTCAGCTGCGACATCTAAAGTCTTCGAGCGCCCAGAATCATCTGGCCAGTCAAGCGAGTGCCGCGACACCCAAATACGCAAGTGCATATAATCTTTTTCGGTCGGCATCAGCAAACGCTTACAAATCAGCGTTGCATAATGTCCACGCGGCAATGAAAAACGAATACGCATTTTATGGCGACGCTTATAAATTTCGTCGCTTTCGGCTGGCGCACCACGCAAAAATTCTGGATTAACCAAGAACGGGCGATCTTCGTGCAGCGGACGGAAACCCGAAATATCAAGGTCTAAAAACTGCTGCATCTCGAAGCCTTCTTCGCGGAACACCAATTTGTAACAACGCGCGGCATCTTCATTTAACTCGACGCCAGGCCCCAACAACGGCAATTTAAATGCCTGCAACTTAGCACGCTGCTCGTCAGTTAAATCGCGATAAACAGCAAGTGGTGCAGCGTCATGTGGAAGCCATGCTACATTTTCTTCGCCAACTACCGACTTTATAAAATGCGTTGCCGCGCGATTCCATAAGAATGATTGGTAAGCAAACAAGTGAATAGTTTTTTCACGCGATGCAATACCTCGTTCAATCGCACCAACAAAGTCGTCGCCATTTTTGTGTAAAAACTCGAACGCCGATGAACCACGGCGATGCTTAGTGTAACTAGCTAGTTCTTCCCAGTCGCCCCAGCGACGTTGAATGCCGTGCTTGAATTTCTCAATCGCCTCGTGACCATAAGGTGACGGCGCCGCCAACATCGCGCGCAAAGCTAATTCGGGCTGTCCTTTTAACAATTGACGCACCACAAAGCCTTGGCCGTGACGCAAACAACCGAAACGCTGATCATCGAAGTAATTCGGAATATGCAATTTATTCAATTCAAGCATATTCACGCGCAAACGACGCATGTCGTCGGCTTCGAGGTCACGCACCACAATCTCAAACGAGTTACCCTCGCTATCAGTCGATTCAACATGGCGGTTAGTTTTGCCAAGCAAGCGAATCGTCAATGATTGGTCACGGAAGCTAACGGTTTTGCCGCCCTCGACAGTCATCACCTGCGAAGTGATACCGTCTTTGTCTTTCAAGCCGGCGTACTTAACAGCGCTGCGATCAACGCCCGCGCCCTTCGCCAAAATATCAGCCGCCTCGAAGGTGGTTAGACCTTTTTTGGTGATTCGATAAATCGTATAGTTGCCTCCCATGTGCGGGAGAGAGTCGTCTTCGAGCAGTTCGCTGACGCGGAAATCATTTACGGTGCGTTTTAATCGCATGGGTCATTTACATTATGCAGTGGTGACGGGAAATACCGCCGCGCATATTGTAACCAATTCTATTTTTTATGCACTGCGCCTATCCCCACGGCCCTACACGCGCTTCACGCCATTTCGCCAGGTTACGCAAAGTCACCCGCAAGTCTTTGGGATACGGTGCTTCGATGTGCAACATTTCGTCGCTACCGAACTTAGGAATATCAACCGAATGCGCATGCAAAGTCAAATGATCTATCATTGGTTTTTCAGGACGCCCTGCCTTAGGTCGGTAGTCGCGCTTAATTTGCGACAAC
>JAPYTC010000259.1 GCA_029941685.1 Planctomycetota bacterium
TAAGTTGGCCGTCGACAAAGATGGGCGTTCACGGCGCTTGCAACGTCTTGGTCTTAACTGTAAAACTTCCGGCGACATCGATGTGTTGCTACATGGTGTGTCCGTTGGCGAGGTCAAGGCTATTCGCTCATTGGTCGATCAAATACAGCGCGATTACCCCGACTTGTCTTTAGCGATATCGACTACAACAGTTACAGGTCATCAAACAGCGAATGAGACATATCCAGATCTCGAGGTGTTGGTTTATCCTTTAGATATGTTTGGCGCCTGCTCGCGTTTTTTGAATGCCGTGTCTCCAAAGTTGGTAGTGCTGGCCGAGCTTGAATTGTGGCCTAACTTTTTGCGTGCCTGTGAAAAGCGCGACGTCGATGTCGCTGTTGTTAATGGACGTATTACGCTGCAATCGCTCGCAGGATACTTGCGTATTGGGCGTTGGTTGCCTCGCTTTGGCAAGGTGCGTTTCTTTGGTGTACAAACCGAATTGTATGCGCAACGCTTTCAACAGCTCGGAGTGTCTGAAAATGACATCGTGATTACGGGTAATATCAAGTACGATTCGTTGCATATCCCTCAGCGTTCAAATCCAGAATCGCCATGGTTGCGGTGGGCAAATAACGGCTCATTTCTCTTGGCAGCATCGACGCATGCTCCAGAAGAAAGTGAGTTGCTTAGTGCTTACACAAAGATGGAATTTAATAACAGCTGTTTCGTCTTGGTGCCACGCCATCCACAGCGGTGTACAGATTTGCGTGACGAGATGCAGCGACAATATCCTCAGTTGCAATTTGCGTTGTTCAGCGAAGAACTCGATTCAGCGGAGCTTGATTGTGATGTGCTTATTGTTGACGCGCTCGGCCAACTCGAAGATGCTTTCGCTCATGCTGACAGTTGTTTTGTTGGTGGTTCCTTGATCGAGCACGGCGGACAAAATTTGCTTGAGGCTGCTGTTGCTAGTTGCCCGCTAGTGATGGGGCCGAGCTACCACAATTTCGAAGACGAGGTTGCGCTATTACTATCTAACGATGGCATGCGCATTGGTAATAATGCCCAAGATGTGCTAGAATTGTTACACGATTGGCGTCAAAACCCTGAAAAAGGGCGGTTGTTAGCGCAGAATGCGCTTAATGCTCTTGAATCTCAACGAGGAACAGCGAAAATTACTCTCGATGCTATGCGTGACCTAGACCTATTGCCCATCAAATGAAAAAACTGTTTACTTCCGAGTCTGTCTCTATGGGACATCCTGATAAGGTCGCTGACCAAATCAGCGATGCCGTGCTTGATGCATGTTTACGCAAAGACCCTATGTCGCGTGTAGCTTGTGAAACCCTTGTTACTACGGGTACGGTGGTGGTTGCCGGAGAAATTACGACCAATACGTGGGTGCACATGCAAGACGAAGTGCGAACGGTACTTAAAGAAATTGGTTATGTTCATGCCGATATCGGCTTTGATGCTAATTCTTGTGGCGTGCATAACTTGATTCACGGTCAATCAAGTGACATCGCTAATGGTGTCGACAAAGGAGAGAAGGGTGAGACAGGCGCAGGCGACCAAGGCATGATGTTTGGTTTTGCCTGTCGTGAAACTGCTGCTCTGATGCCAGCACCAATTCACTGGGCACACCAACTGATGGCGCGCCACGCAGAGTTGCGCCAAAACG
>JAPYTC010000260.1 GCA_029941685.1 Planctomycetota bacterium
GTACTGTTGCTTGCTGGCGATACTGTTGGCAACCGCGGCGGCACAATTTCTTACCAAATAAGTAACATGCAACCCGGTGCTGGCTTTGCGGTTCTAGCAAGTTTAAGCAACTCTGGCTCAGTGATTAGGGGTAAGGCTTTTGACATCGGCTTGCCATACATCGTCGGCGCACGAGGCGTTGCTGATCAAAACGGTAACGGGTCAGTAACGTTTGGTATCCCGATGAGCGTTTCGCCTAACACAATCGGTTACCTCGAAGCTGGCGCAATGTCGGCATTCGGCATTGACGAATCTAACATGATGACCATCTTGATTCTGTAAAAGACAATGTTAGCATCAATCACCATAGCTTTATTGGCTCAACACGCAAGTGTTGGGCCAATTGACTTCGCGGCCTACCACTACGGACAAGACGTTTCTTTACGCGACGCGCTTATTCGTCAAGGTGAGATGTTCGACGACCTCGGCACCTACATCATCGGCGAGCTTGATGAAAATCTAGTCAAACGCTTTAGTGTCGAATGTATCGACATCCCCGATTTATATGCGGGTGAAGAAATGTTTACGATTTTGGCGAACCCCGACCACGCCGATCAATCATTGCTTTCATTAGGACGCCCTCTTTGGACATCCCCTAATGGTTTAGTGCAATTACGCGCATTAACCAAAGCACAACTCAGCAACGTTAGCGGACCGATATTTCAGTGTCACGGTGCCGTCCGCAAAATTGGAGTGCGGGCTATTACGCCGAGTCAATTCAATGGCGGACGCGTTAACGCCATAACTCCAAATGCCACTGTTCAAGGCATGGTGGCGCAAGTGAGTCAAACTAATCTAAGCACCGATGTCGCCACCATGGAAGCCTTCGGCACGCGCCGTCATGGGCAACCGGGTGAGGTCAACGCTGAAAACTGGTTAGTCGCACGCATGAATGCGATGGGCCTGAACACGATTACCTTTGATTATGACTCGGGGGCTGATGTGGTCATCGGTGAATACATCGGCGTAACTGACCCATCAAAAATCGTGGTTATTGGCGGGCATTACGACTCGATTAACTACGCAGGTACCACTGCAAGTGCTCCGGGCGCCGACGACGATGCTTCAGGCACGGTTGCCGTTCTAGAAATCGCACGCATTCTTACGCAGCAACAATTCGATTATACGATTCGCTTCTGCGCATGGTCTGGTGAAGAAGCCGGCTTGCTCGGTTCTGAGGCTTATGCCGCGCACCTTGAATCGATTGGCGCAAATGTCATCGGCATGGTGCAGCTCGACATGATTGCTTACCGCGCCAGCGGCGACAGTCGCAGCGTTGATTTTGTAACTAACGACACCGACCCTGGCTTGAATGCTTTCGCTATGGATGTTTACCAAGCATACGTGCCGACTTTGCCGGTGACGATTGGTTACCTTTCTGGCGGCACTAGCGACCATCGCTCTTTCTTCCAGCACGGCTTCCCGGCTACTTTCCCGTTCGAAGATTTAACTTCTTACAGCCCCTATATTCACGGCTACAACGATGTCAGTGGCACTTCCGCCAACGACTTCATTTTGGCGAAAATGATTACTCAGGGTGCATTGGCAACAGTTGCTGAATTAGCTCAACCACGGTCAATGACTTTAAGTC
>JAPYTC010000261.1 GCA_029941685.1 Planctomycetota bacterium
CGCTTATGTTGATCAACATCATGCCTTACAGGGCATCGAAAGTCCTGAGGGCTCCGGTCTTTATCCCGAGCCGAAATGGTTGGGCATGATTCAGCACGACATGATGTTGTTTGATCACGGCATGCCGTTGGCGGATGGCACTTTGCCGAAGGAGCAGCGCCCCGAGGCGGATGTGAATGTCGAGTATCAATGGCAATCGGATCAGTGGCAAGACTCGCATAAATTGGCGATGGCTTTTCAGCGGGCGAATGAACGTTACGCTACCGATTATCCGGCAACGGTTGGGGCGCACATGACCAACACCGATTCGGTGCCGTTCATGGATAAGGTGGCGTGCATTAGTTTGCGTGAAAATGAGCGCGGGACACAGGTCGGTAACGGCTGGAATCCGCATTGGCATCAGGTTAGTGATATGTTTAGTAGTTACAGCGATGATGATTTCCGTTTAGGCCTAAATGCAGCGCAGACTACTCTAGCAGCTGTGGCTAAATTATCGGGCGCGCGGTGGGTTGAATAAACGCTATAATGAGCTGCTGTCGGGAGTGGATCATGACTGGTGTTGTGCTCGGTCTTCAAAGCCGATGGAGTGTTGGACGCCAATGCTCGGTGGGTTCGATTCCCATGCACTCCCGCCATTTTTAGAGATTCTCCACCATGAAAGCATTTCGCATCATCGCATTCCTCGAAGGCGTTTCTTACCTCTTGCTGCTCGGCATCGCGGTGCCGATTAAGTACATTAATGCCGACCCGAGTTACGTAAAGTTACTCGGCATGCCACACGGTATTCTATTCATTGCTTATGTGGCGCTGGCGTTTACGTTTCAGCGCCGTCGAACCTGGGATATTCGCCAACTATCCGTGGTATTGTTGTGCTCAATTTTACCTTTCGGTACTTTTTACGCTGATAAAAAATTCTTGCGTTGAGTTTCAATCTTCAGACATTTTTTAGCGACGGACATCGTGCCGCGGATGAATTATGTCTCGGCATCGAAAGCGAACGTTTTTGTGTGACGGCCTCCCAGCAGGTGGTGCAGTATTCTGCTGATAACGGCATCGCCGCTATCGTCGAGCAACTACGCGTGCTCAGTGGCTGGAAGGCTAAATACGAAGGTGAAAATATCATGTCGTTACATGCCGCCGATGGTCGAGCAATCACTCTCGAGCCTGGCGGACAAATTGAATTCGGCACTACGCCGCAGGCAACCGTAAGCGCACTTCAACAAGAAATGCAGGATTTCCAACAGCTGCTAGAGCAGGTGGCCGCTACTACTGGCCAGCAGTTTCTCTGCGTTGGAGTACATCCAACTGCCGAACCGGAGCAGATCGAGCGACTACCGAAAGCGCGTTACGACATTCTTGAGCCGCATTTGCAACAAGCCGACGACTTAGGTATTCACATGATGAAAACCACCGCCGGTGTGCAAATCAATTTCGACCACACCGACGCCGAAGATGCGATGCTTAAGTTGCGCACTTGCTTCGCGCTGTCGCCGGTCATCCAAGCGCTGTTTGCCAACTCACCTAAGCACGGTTTCAACTCATGGCGAGGCCACAGTTGGACGCGCACCGACAACGCGCGGTGCGGCATCGTCGAGTCCTTAGTTGCCGGAGATTCTCC
>JAPYTC010000262.1 GCA_029941685.1 Planctomycetota bacterium
TGCACCGGCAGCATGGTTGGTAATTCAAGATTATCAAAAAGAGCGGGTGATGACTTGGTGGCACCAAAACGAGTTGAGCCCCGAAGAAATCGCAGCCGAAGGTTACCACTTGTGGCATTCTAAGTTGGCAGTCGGCAGTGGCGGTATGCAGGGCTATGGCTGGGGGCAGGGTCCAGAAAATAGACTTGGACGCCTTCCCGAGCGCCATAATGATTTTGTGTTTCCAGTGATCGCCGAAGAATCTGGCTTGGTTGGTGCAACATCGTTTTTACTCCTCTATTCCGTTTTCGGACTGTTGCTGATTTACTATTCGTCACGTCACCGTTGCCGCTTCACTCGTTTGGTGCTAGCGGGTGTTGGCGTGCATTTTCTAAGTCATATGGTGCTAAATGTTGGCGTAACTCTAGGTGTTTGGCCAACCACTGGCTTGCCATTGCCAATGATCTCGTTCGGCGGCTCGTCGATGATGATTAGTGGGGCAGCGATAGGCATTGCCTTAAGTGTGGGCGGTAACCGCGCGCCGTTGTTATCACCGCGTTAATTCCAAAAAACTCCTGCGCATTGTTAGAATATCGCCACATGAAAGCCATTCAAATGCTGCGTCCAGAAGCTGGTGCCATTGGTTTTAGTACCGACCAACCCATTCCTCAGCCTGCACCTGGTGAGGTGCGCATTAAGGTGTTGAATACCGCGATTTGTGGTACCGACCGCCACATTTACCATTGGGACGACTCCATTTCTGCAATGGTCTCACCGCCAACGATTATCGGCCACGAGTTTTGCGGTCACATCGAAGAGCTAGGCGTGGGTGTAGATGGTTGGAAAATAGACGAATACGTTTCAGCCGAAATGCACATCGTGTGCAATGAATGTCGCGCATGCCTTGCGGGCAATCAGCACATCTGCGAAAAAACAATTATTGCAGGTCTGCATCGCAATGGTTGCTTTGCCGAATATGTCGTGGTACCCGCTGCAAACCTAGTGCGCCTCGATGCAGAGTTCGTCCCGCCACATATCGGCGCTTTGCTCGATGCATTGGGCAACGCGGTGCACACAGTCGAGTCGGCGTCATCAATAGCTGGGCGCCATGTGTTACTTAGTGGTTATGGTGCAATCGGTGCCATGGCTGCTGCTGTTGTTGCATTCGAAGGTGCGGCATCGCTTACCATATGCGAAGTTCAAGATGGTAACTTAAGTCGCGCACGCGCATGGGTCGATTCGCTTGACTCAAGGGTTCCGATATTCGTGCATAATCCAGCAGCCGAAGGCGCGGAGATGCTCGACGAAATCCGTCAGCAAACCAAGGGCGGCGTCGACGTGGTTCTTGAAATGTCTGGCGCGGCACCAGCAATAAAAATCGGACTCGAATTGCTTTATCCAGGTGGTGAAATGATGCAACTCGGCATACCATCTAGCAGCGACTTAACGGTTAATAACTTCTCACGCGACTTCATCTTTAAAGGGATCACATGGAAGGGCATCCTCGGGCGCCGCATGTTTGGTACCTGGACGGAGATGTTGTCATTACTCGAACGTGGCCTCGACATCGAACATGTCGTTACTCATCGCTTACCATTGAGTGAGTTTTCACAAGGCATCGCATTGCTTGATAG
>JAPYTC010000263.1 GCA_029941685.1 Planctomycetota bacterium
GTGGTACATTGACTGCCAACGCCGATATTGCAATGCGCGAAAACAGCAGTTCGCCAACCCTATTGCAGCAGGGCGCGTCCACCTTAGTGACTATTTTTGGTAGCAGCATTCCGGTCGGTACCACCATGATTGCCAAGACTTCGCAGTTGGCAATCAGCAATGTAAGCAGTAATTCAAGTTTCGTACGCGCGACAGTAACCGCCAATTCGGCCGCTTTGTTAGCCACTTACGATCTGTACTTGAAAGCGCCAAACGGTGATTTCGAAGCTGCATCTGGTGTCGTCGAAGTAATCGCACCGTCGCCGAACCTTGCAGCCGTTTCGCAATTCAAAGTGTCATCGGCGGGTGGAGAAACCATAACATTGTCCGGCACCAATTTTCAGGACGGCGCCTTCGTCCTCTTCGGTGGCTACGAGTCTGATGATGTGACCTTCGTCGACAGTAACACTTTGTCCGTCGTCACTCCGGCAGTATCGCTCGCTATAGTCGACGTCGCAGTGCACAATCCTGACGGCCAGCAAACTGTACTCGTCGATGGCATTGCATTTACTGGGCAGGCAATATTCACTCAGTCGTGGCCGTCCAAAGGGCAGTCGGCTGGTGGCACTAATGTCTTCATCAACGGCGACAACTTTCATCAAGTGTCGAAGTTTTACGTCGACGGCCAGCAAGTTTCATTTACCTATAAAAGTTCAAAAATCGTGCACATCCAAATGCCGTCCCACGCAATTGGCGCGGTTGACTTAACAATCGAGAACCCAGCATCGCCTGATTTAACGGTCGTAGACTTTTTCGAATACGTGAGCACTGCCGATCCAAGCATCAGTAGCTTCACTCCGCGCAACGGACCTAAGGGTGGTGGCACTATCGTTGACCTATTCGGCAACGGCTTCAGCGACGTGGTTGAAGTGTGGTTCGGTGTCGACCCCGTCACGGGTCTCGGCGGCAAACTCGCATCGGCGACATCGATCATTTCAACCGCCGAACTCAAAGCGACTACGGCCAACAACCCGTCCTCAGGCAGTTATGCTCTTAAAGTAATCACTGCCTCGGGGCAGGGCGCCGTTATTCCCGGCTTCACTTTCGAAGGCAGCAACCTCAATAGCGGCGGCGGCGGACTTAATCTAGCAGGGGGCGGTGGTTGCTCGGTAAACTTCGAGCGCGAGCAGCAGGCCGACTTTAGAGAGCTAATGCCACAATATTTGCTGACCATTGTAGGTTGGTTAATATTACGAAACCGACTTGCGAAGCGACGCAAGAAGGTTGGCGTTAAGTTAAACTAATTTGTGCGTAAACTAACACTCTGCCTACCGTTGCTGGCACTTGCATGTGCTGAGCAGCAACCACCCCATTCGAATTTTGACGAGCCACCGCTTATCGTCATCGGTGTTGACGGAATGACGCTGCCAGTGCTCGAGCCACTCATGCGTGCTGGCAAAGTGCCACACCTTGCATCGCTTATCGAGAGCGGAGTGGGTGGCAAGTTATTCACCGATGTTCCAACCTATTCACCTCGGCTCTGGACGTCCATCGCCACGGGTGTGCTTGCTGAAGATCACGGCGTGCCTAACTTTTCGGAAGAAGACGAGTACGGCAATAT
>JAPYTC010000264.1 GCA_029941685.1 Planctomycetota bacterium
GTTTACGTGCGCGCCGTCTAGCCAAACGCGGTGTACGCTTCATTCAGCTTTTCCATCGCGGTTGGGATCAACACAACAACTTGCCCAACGAAATCAAAGGGCAGACTAGCGCAGTCGATCGCGCTCAAGCCGCCCTCGTCAAAGACTTAAAACGCCGCGGTTTACTCGACGATACCATCATCTTGTGGGCAGGCGAATTTGGGCGCAGCGTTTACAGCCAAGGCGCATTAACCAAAACTAATTACGGACGCGATCATCACCCGCGTTGTTTCAGTTTGTGGTTAGCAGGCGGCGGCATCAAACCAGGAATCGTTTATGGGAAAACCGATGATTACTCTTACAACATTGTCGAGAATCCAGTTAGTGTGCATGATTTGCACGCGACGATGTTACATTGTTTGGGCTTCGACCACAAGCGACTCGGCTACTTCCACCAAGGGCGAGAAATGCGCCTAACCGATGTGTTTGGCAAGGTCATTAAACCCATTCTGAAATGAATCTACTGTTAGAAGTTTTCGGGCGCTTGCACCCCGTGTTGCTACACTTGCCAATCGGGGCGTTATTTGCTTTGGGTGTTTATGAATTGCGTGCTTGGCGTAAAGGTGACCCACCCGCACCGAGATTTTGGATTTCCTTCGCCGCCTGTTGTGCGGCATTTACCGCCGCTTCAGGATGGCAGCTGCATGAAGAGCCAGGCTACATCGAAAACTTTGCACTTGAGTGGCACGAGCGTTTGGGTATTGCCACCGGTATCGGCGCAATTTTATGTGCGATTTTGTACAGCAACACGCTGCGTTATCGCAAGATGCTATTGCTAACCGTTAGCCTGGTGTTAGGCGCAGGATATTTCGGTGGCACCATGACACACGGCGAAGATTTTATTTTAGAACCAATACAGCGGTTCGCAGCGCTAAACACATCGCAACCACCACCAGCGACGGTAACTTACGGTTACGATATCGCACCTATCTTCAAAGCAAAATGTTCGAAATGCCACAGCGCGCAAAAACAAAAAAGTGAGTTACGTTTAGATACTCCAGAATGGATTTTAAAAGGCGGTGAAGAGGAAGGGCCTGCGGTTCATGCAGGGGATTCCGATGGGCACCCTATTCTTGAACGGATTCTGCTCGATATCGAAGATGAAGACCACATGCCACCTGAGGGCAAGCGTCAACTTACCGACAAAGAACTAGCCTTGATTAAAGAGTGGTTGCTGCTTGGCGCTCCGTTTGGACCACCACTTGCCGCGGCTGACCCAGCGGCGATTCAAAAGTTGCGTGACAATTTAGTGCACGTGCAAACTGTGTCTCCCGACAGCAACGGGCTGTATATTGACTTCGCTGCGACTGCTAGTGAAATCGATAATCAAATCGTGATTGAGATGCTCACGCCGCTTATCGAAAACATCGTCGAGTTGTCGTTGGCACGCGCAAAAAATATTGACGATGGCATCATGCCACTGATTGCAAAAATGCCACGTCTCGAGATTTTAAGTTTAGTGAGCACGTCGATTACTGCTGCGAGCCAAGCAACGCTTGATGAAATCGCCACGGTACATTTGTTTGACACTGCCTTACAGCCCGAACAACTCGAAGAT
>JAPYTC010000265.1:0-1126 GCA_029941685.1 Planctomycetota bacterium
AAGCTAGTGTTCACATGGCCGGGTGACCCGGGCAACACGGTCACCGTGCGTTGTTTAATACACACGGGTTTAGCGCTGGCCGCTGGCGAAGCACAAGCGGTTGGGTTTACAACTCCCGCAGCGGGGTTAGGGGACAAGTTGTTGCAGCGATTGCTCGCAGCCGGTGCCTGCAGTTATGAGTGTACGCCGGACTGGATGAAAATATATAACGCCGGAGAATTTCATTACGACAGTAGCGTCGAGGCGAAAAGCGTTACTTTGATTACGGCATGGAATCCGAATTCAAAAGAGATGCCCGACACCTGGAATACAGAAGCCAATGTTCGTTTAGCCAACGAACTTCGAGAGCTCGGATACGAATTCGGCGATTCCTACGGATGCAGTCCCGCCGGCGAAGAACCGTATTGGCGAGAAGAGGGTTTTGCAGTTTATGATTTAAGCATCGACCAAGCTTATGACCTAGGTGCAAAGTGGGGGCAACGCGCAGTTGTTTATAACGCGTGCTCTAAACAGCAGATGCTGTTTTGCCACTCTCGACAGGTTTGTTAACCGCGAATGGAATTTCGTTGTGGTTAAAGAAAGCGTCGAATTGGCGGGCGATTGCCGTGGCCACTTTAACTTGCGATTCGGATGTGGATGCACCGAGGTGAGGCGTAACAATCACATTAGGGTTTGTTAAAAATGGGTGATCGGTTGGTAGCGGCTCTACTTCGAAAACATCGAGTGCGGCTGCAGCTACTTTGCCAGATTCAAGTGCGGTGACTAGTGAGTCGTCGTTAATTAGCCCGCCACGGGCGCAGTTAACGATTCTAACGCCATCTTTACATGCATCGAGACTGTTGGCATTAAGGATGTGCTTGGTATCAGGAGTCATCGGCGCATGCAAACTGATGATGTCGGCTTGCGCCCATATATCGTTTAGCTCACATTTTTCGATACCCCATTCGCCCGCTTCTTGAGTTGAGAAAAATGGATCGAACCCAATAACGCGCATATTGAATGCCGTGGCTCGTTTAGCGACTTCGCGGCCGATGCGACCAAGCCCGACTAGACCTAGAGTTTTGCCATCGAGCTCAACACCCATCAATCCACTTTTAGACCAATCACCGTTGCGCATCCGTGCGTC
>JAPYTC010000265.1:1136-1580 GCA_029941685.1 Planctomycetota bacterium
GTGCGTCGGCTGCAGGGATATTGCGGCACATTGCCATCATCAATGAAAAAGCATGTTCGGCGGCGGCCAAGGTGTTTTGACCTGGCGCATTCATTACCCACACGCCATGCTTGTTAGCAGCGTCTAAATCAATGTTGTCCACTCCGGTGCCAGCACGACCGACAACTTCAAGTTTTGGTGCTGCAGCAAACATCTCGGCGTTGACATTTGTCGCTGAGCGCACGACCAATGCGTTAGCGTCAGCGATAATTTTTAGTTTTTCAGAAACCTCAAGTCCCGGTTTATTGATTACGTTGAAGCCAGAGTCTTGCAATATGGTGATGCAATCATCAGCCACTTTGTCAGCGATAAAGACGGTTTTCATTTAAGCAAATACCGGCTCGAGCGCGGCGTCAAATTGTTCGGTGAGTTGACGAATATCGTCGAGGTTGTGTTCGCCAAGAT
>JAPYTC010000266.1 GCA_029941685.1 Planctomycetota bacterium
CATGCTCTCAGACTGGCCAAATGATATAGAGTTGTTACATCAGACTGCGTACACTGCCTACGATTATGCTGCCGAGTCAGGTGATGTCAATTTGCACGTAGATGCTGCGAGTTTGCTGCGCCGCATAACAGAGATTGATCCACAGAACACCCATGCGTTCTTGTTGTTAGCAAGGTGCTATGGGGTAAACGATAGTTTTAACGAGGCGGTCGTGTCCTTCAGTCGTTGCATCGAGCTTGAGCCCAATAATGTCGAGGCTTGCCACGAGTTTAGTGACTTGTATTTACTTTATAATGATAAACGGTCGGCAAGCAAAGTATTAAATCAGCTGTTAAATCAGCCATTAAGCCCGTCAGCAAGGCAGCAGACCCTTACAAAAATAAACCAGTTAAACCCATGATGCTTCAATCAAAGATTATAGACCAAATCGGCGCAGAGTTAGACAAAGTCACGTCCAACGATTTTGTCCAAGCAGCAATTGTGCTGGTCACCACATTAGCGTTGGCAAAAATAATAAATTGGATTTGCGCCGCAGTTTTGAAGCGACTTGCAAAAAAGACAGCCACCGATGTTGATGACCGACTGATTCATGAATTCGAACGACCGATTACTGCGACGCTGTATTTGGTGGGTTTGTTTTTGACCGTTAAAATTGTACTCACCAGCGTACACCTTCCCCCAAACTTAGCGCCGTGGCTGATGACGATATCGGTTTATTATTGGTCAGTGTTCGCATTTCGCGCAGTGAATATATTATTAGTGGTGGCGACCAAGCACCCAAAGAAGTTTAATGCATTTCAATCGGCAACATACCCGCTGTTCGATAACATTGGCAAGTTAGTCATCACTGGCGGAGTAATCTTTGCAATCATTCAGGTATGGAATGTCGACGCAACAGGCTGGCTGGCATCGGCGGGTATTTTGGGGGTGGCGGTTGGCTTTGCTTCTAAAGATACATTGTCGAATTTGTTTGCTGGTGTGTTTATCTTGGCTGATCGACCTTACAGAGTGGGTGATTATGTGCAGCTTGATACAGGAGAGCGCGGCGAAGTTTCGTTTATTGGTTTGCGCTCGACGCGCATTATTACGCGCGATGACATCGAGGTTACCGTGCCCAATGCGGTGATTGGCGGCGGGAAAATCGTTAATGAAACTGGTGGGCCGACTCGGAAGATGAGGGTGCGCGTGCCCGTTAGCGTGGCTTACGGTAGCGACATCCAATTTGTCGAAAAACTGCTTCTAGGCGCGGTTAACGATACAAAAATGAGTCACGTGTGCGCGACACCGCCCGCGAGGGTGAGATTTCGTGGGTTTGGCTCATCTAGCCTTGATTTTGAGCTATTGTGCTGGATTACAAGCCCTGAGTACCGTGGATTGGTCAAGCATGAGCTTTTTACCGATATTTACCGGGTATTTGGCGAAAATAATATCGAAATACCGTTTTCTAAGCAAGATTTATACATAAAAGATTGGCCTAATAGTCCACAAGGACGGCAATAGAGCACAAAAGCACCAAATACCTTAATAATAATTGGCAACTAAGTAGAATAAGCGACGATTTTAGGAGTACTCC
>JAPYTC010000267.1:0-713 GCA_029941685.1 Planctomycetota bacterium
GCACTATTCCGGTGATGTATAACGGGAAGACGTATTACGTTTGCTGTAGCGGGTGTCGAGATTATTTCAATGACAACGCCGCTGAAGTTGTTGCGGCTGCTGCTGATTGAGATGGCAACGGTGTGTCGTCACCCTGACATTGATGTTGAAATACTCAGCAAGCTTGCGCCGCGATAACTAACGCTGGTTTGCAGTAACCAGCATTTGTTGTTGGTACCGCATCAGATTTACTTGCAGTTGCGGCAGTAGATCTGACCGCTGCTGATTGGTTGCTTGCTTAATCGCTTGATTTTGGTGCGCGATCGCTTTGTCATAATTGCCAGCAGCTGCCGCGACCATGGCGCTGGCAGCAGCATGCTCCGCAGGAAAACTATTGCTGTCGATATTCTCTAAGAGCAGGCGTGCTTGCTGAGGATTGCGTTGGGTTTCATCTGCCGCAGCAGACATCGCAAGAATTGCCATGAGCTGTAATGGTACATCGTCTTCATAAAGAGCAAGTGTTGATTCGAGGTGTGTTTGCGCTCGTGCGAATTGCCCTAATTGCAGGTAACATTTTGCGACCGACGTGAGTCCTTCTTGATTGGCAGGCTCACGTTGAATAATCAGTAGATATTGTTGTAACGCTTGTTCAGGTAAATCTTTTTCAAACAAAGCGTCACCATATTTCATCGCAACGATGTGGTTGCTTGGCCCTAGCTTTGCTGCTTGGCTTA
>JAPYTC010000267.1:723-1568 GCA_029941685.1 Planctomycetota bacterium
CTCCAACGCTTCGTCTGCGTTGCCAGCCGCTTGTGCGAGAATGCCGAGGTTTGCGAGTGCTAGCGAATTTGTTGGCGCTAGTTCTAACGCCTTCAAGAAACATTGTCTGGCATTGTCATTTTCACGTAAACGCAAATAAGCGACACCGAGGTTTAATTGCAACGAGGGATCGGTGGGATCAAGTTCAATCGCATTGAGGTAGTTATCGCGAGCTGCTGTAACGTTGCCATGTTTGAATAAATTATTGTCACCGCGAATACGGAAAGATCGCGCGGTGTATTTCGTCTTTTCGAGTTGTGCTTGGAATGGATCCTCCAGCTTAACAACGTCTTGGCCTTTCTTAAATTGCTCCTGATGGTATTTGGCTTGTCGCATGTTTTTCACTTTGCGATATGCCATCATCAAACTGTAATGAACATTGGCTGCTTGAGGTGATGATTCCAAGGCCTTCAGTAAATGGTTAATTGCTTCACCTGGGTCATTCTGTAAATATGTTTGGCCAATGGCGAGATGGCAGACCGCATCATCGATATTCGCCCCGACAGTTAATGCTGCTTGAAAGGACGCGCGAGCATCTTCGTCAAGCGTTAGTTCTAGTTGACATTCCCCTAAGTGAAACAGCGTTGCAAGTTTTTGTTTGTCGGTGCCATTTTGTTCGTTTAGTAGTTTGCGTGCCATTTTATAATGTGCCACCGCGGTCGTAAAGTCACCGTTTTTTCGCAACGATTGAGCCAGGTGATAATGCCATGGCGCCGGTGTTGCGTCATCGAGAATAATGGCATTGCGGTAACAGATAATTGCTTGGTCGATAATCCCGTAGCTTTGAAAAGCGTCACCGACATTTG
>JAPYTC010000268.1 GCA_029941685.1 Planctomycetota bacterium
GATTTACACTTGATGGGGCTTCGTGCTCTCGGCGCCGAGATCAATATGGTGCATGGAAGTTTGGTGGCGAGCGTGCCTGGTGGCAAATTGCGTGGCACAGAAATCGACCTTGGGTCAGAGTTCGGTTCAACAGTGCTTGGCACCATGAACGTTATGATGGCCGCGTGTCTGGCTAGTGGTCAAACTAAAATAATCAATGCTGCGCGCGAGCCTGAAGTGGTCGAGCTGATTCACTTTCTTAATCATTGCGGCGCCAAAATTAGCGGCGCCGGAACATCACAGTTGATTATTGATGGCGTCGATAGGTTAAGCGCAGGTGATTATGAAATTCCTGCCGACCGTATCGAGGCAGCAACCTTGCTGATTGCCGGGGCTATCACTCAAGGTGACGTAAAGATTACTCATTGTATTCCTCAGCAATTAACTGCTGTTAGTAATGCGCTTCAGCAATGCGGATTCAATCTCGATATCGGTGACAGCACCATTCGCATCAACGCATCACTAGCTGACGTTGTCGCCCATTCAATTGAAACAGCGCCATACCCAGGGTTCCCGACAGATGTTCAAGCTCAGTGGATGGCCTTGTGCACGCAGATAGACGGAAATTCAGGCCTTGTCGACCATGTTTATCCTGAGCGTTTTATGCACGTTTCTGAGTTGCAGCGACTTGGCGCCAACATACAGCGCAATGCTAATCAGGTCGTCGTGCATGGCCCGACACGACTGTCGGGGGCTGAAGTGATGGCCTCTGATTTACGCGCATCGGCGGCGTTGGTTTTGGCAGCACTCGTCGCTAGTGGTGAGACTACCATCAGACGTGTCTATCACCTCGACCGTGGATATCAAAAATTAGAGGAAAAGCTGAGATCGTTGGGCGCTAATGTCCAACGGGTTGTAGACGAAACCAGCCCCTGATGTTAAAATGATGGGCCTTAATGCTCGTAATGTTAGATAATTTAAGTAAGTCATTTCAGGATGTTCTAGGTAAGTTTCGCCGTACTGGCAAACTTACTGAAGCCGACATCAAAGAAGGTACCCGCGAAGTGCGGCGTGCTTTGCTCGAAGCCGACGTCCACTTTAAGGTGGCGAAAGATTTTGCCAACAAAGTTGGTGAGCAGCTTCTCGAGCAAGCTAAATTAGATGGCGTTAGTGGTGGTCAGCAAGTTGTAGCTGCTTTCCACAAGCAGCTCACTGAGCTGATGTCACATGAGCTGCCCGAGCTGCCGAAAAACCCTGGGCACCCCATGGTATTACTGTTGGCCGGCTTGCAAGGTGCCGGTAAGACAACAACCGCTGCTAAGTTGGCTCTGCATATGCGCAAGACGCAAAATCGCAAAGTGCTGATGGCGGCATGTGACTTGCAGCGTCCTGGTGCGGTTGACCAGCTGCAAACATTAGGCAAACAGCTCGAAATTGAAGTCTACGCCGAAGACCCGAAGGCCAGCACACCAGAAAAGGTCGCGGCTAATGCATTGAAGCATGCCAAGAAGGGCGGATTCGATGCCCTAATTGTTGACTCTGCGGGTCGTCTACACATTGACGACGATCTGATGGATGAGATTAAGCG
>JAPYTC010000269.1 GCA_029941685.1 Planctomycetota bacterium
GCGCGATGGCGCGATTTGTCGGCTGACGAATCTGCAGCCAAGGCCGATGCCGGCGACGCATTTGTTGTTCGTTTTAAGGTGCCTGTTGGTCAGGAGGTGCTGATTAAAGATCACATCCGTGGTGACGTGCGTTTTGCCAGTAATGAAGTCGAGGATTGGGTGGCAGTGCGTTCAAACGGCATGCCAACTTATAACTTTGTGTGTACGCTCGACGATGCGGCGATGCAGATTAGTCATGTGATCCGTGGCGAAGAGCATTTGGTTAACACCCCTAAGCAGGTGATGCTATGCCAAGCGCTGGGATACGACGTGCCTGAGTTCGCACACGTGCCGTTAATCTTGGGTGCTGATGGCAAGAAGCTGTCTAAGCGAACTGGCGACACGGCATTGGGTGATTACATTGAGTCAGGGCATCCAAGTGATGCGCTGTTTAATTTTTTATGTTTGCTTGGTTTTGCAATTGATGATAAGACCACTGTTTTCAATCGTGACGAGTTGCTCGCTAATTTCTCACTCAAGAAGATTTCAAAGTCTGGTGCAATTTTTGATACCGAAAAACTAAACTGGATTTGTGGCGAGTATATTCGTAACACCGATGTCGCTGATCTTTGCGCTGCGGTTAAACCGTTCATGCTTGAGGCGGGCTTCGACATCGATAACGAGCTATTGTCAAAACTGGTGGTTGCATTGCAGCCGCGTGCCAATCTTTATTCGCACTTCGCCGAACAATCGGCGGGTTTGGTTGGCGACTTCGCATACAGCGAAAAAGCGCAGCAAGAATTGTCCAAGGACGAAGTGTCGACTTATCTCGTGTTGGTCGCAGCTCAATTAGAAGATTGTGCCTGGCCTCCAGAAAATTTCTTCGGCATGATCAAGCAAATTGCTACTGACCATGAGGTCGGAGTTGGCAAGGTCATGAAGCCACTGCGTTGCGCTCTCACTGGTGCCCTTGGTGGTCCAGAGCTGGCTGACGTGCTAAATATCCTTGGTCGAGAACAAAGTCTTGCGCGGCTTGCCAAGGCGGGGCATTTGGTGTAAAATCTCGGCCCTTGTACCTCTCAGGTGCACGGGGATGTAGCTCAGCTGGTTAGAGCATCGGAATCATAATCCGAGTGTCAGGGGTTCAAGTCCCTTCATCCCTACCAACCTTGCGGGCGTTTCATTGTGAATCGCCTGCTATTTTTTTTGCCACTATGTACCAATTCGAAATCTTTGACAATCCACGCCCGGGGCGCCACTTCATGATTGAAAGTGTCACTCACGAGTTCACTTGTAATTGCCCAATGACTGGTCAGCCCGATTTCGCCAGTTTGCGTTTCCGCACGGTTCCTGGCGAGAAATGCATAGAGTTAAAGTCGCTAAAGCTATTTTTGTGGTCATTTCGCAATGAAGGTCACTTTCATGAAGATGTGACTAACCGCATTCTCGACGAAATCGTTGCTGCCATTGACCCTGTGTTCTTAGAAGTGCGCGGTGAATTCAATGTGCGTGGCGGCATTAGTACCGTAATTACTGCTCGTCACGGTGAATTACCGCCTTCGCGAGCCGATATCGAG
>JAPYTC010000270.1 GCA_029941685.1 Planctomycetota bacterium
CTTTGGTCGAAAACAAAGCATTCACCTTCCCATTCGGATTCTGCTTCAGGAACGGTTTCTAAATACTTCAGGATTCCGCCCTTGAGATGGAAGACTTCGTCAATGCCTTCATTTTTCAAAAAAGCAGTCGATTTTTCACAGCGAATACCACCAGTACAAAACATGGCTACCTTGGGTTGGTCGCGCGTTTTCATTTCTTCACGCAACCAATCCGGAAACGCCCTAAAGCTTTGAAGTCCTGGGTTTTTCGCGCCCTTAAAAGTACCTATCGCAACTTCGTAATCATTGCGAGTATCAATGACCAGCACCTCTGGGTCCTGAATCAAGGCGTTCCAGTCGTGCGGATCGACATAGGTTCCGACGACCTGCTTAGGGTCGAGGTCTTTGACGCCCATCGCAACAATCTCTTTTTTCAGGCGCACCTTCATACGATGAAATGGAGCCGTTTGGGCAGCAGCAAATTTCACTTCAATGTCTGCAAAGCGCGTGTCGCTTTTAATAAAGTCAAGCACAACGTCAATACCATCCGCCGAGCCAGCAAGCGTGCCGTTGATACCCTCGGATGCCAACAATAGAGTGCCGTTGACGTCATGAGCACGGCATACCTCTAATATCCGACTACGAAGTTCATCGAGGTCGGAAATGCTGACAAATTTGTAAAGTGCTGCGACGAGGAATTGGGACATGAATGTGGTGTGTAAGACCTAAGCGGCGTACATATTAGCCTCGCTTGTTCGGAGCGTAATGCCTCTGACCCGACCAATTTTGTGTCCGTGTCCTTACAAATCTCCGCGCATCGCCCGCTTCTTCTGTGCAATCGCATCTTCGAGCATATCTGCTACTGCCGGGTAATCGTAGTAAGTCAGCCCCGCCTCGAAGTCGGCAATCGCCGCGTCGTAGTTTTTCATTTCGAGGTGAATCGAGCCGCGCTCGGTGTAATTAATAATCTGGCTCATCGGATCTTTCTTCTTCGCCAAAATCAATGTGTAGGCCTCAATCGCGCGCGCGTAATTGCCGGTCTCATAAGCAGCGGCCGCTTCGGATTGGAGAGCATCAGCGGAATCAGGCAAAGGCTGTATGTCTTCCCCTGTACCCTTAAACGTAACAGTCACGCACCTTTTCTTTGACAAATATGTTTTGCAAACACGAGCTAAATCTTCAGCGGTTACTGATTTGACAGCATCACTGTAACCGACTAACACATCCGTCAAATCATGTGCCGCATACCACGCCAAAGTACCAGCCAACGCAAAATAAGGTCGCGATCTCATCGGCTGAGAAGTGTAGACATCTGCCAGCAACCCTTTAACTTCGGCCATTACCGACGTATCGGCTTCCCCTAACTTGTAATTAGTGAGCATGCGTGAAACTTCTTTGGCAATTACTGCGGCATCATTATCTCCGACCGACCAGCTCATGGTGAATAGCTCTTGCTCGATTCGTCCGCCAACAGAGACATTGACAATAACATCCGACTCAATTTCATCGCGCTGCAACATCGCCGCCAATACATCTAAAGC
>JAPYTC010000271.1 GCA_029941685.1 Planctomycetota bacterium
GCGGCGCCATTTTTTTTAGTATGCGTTAATTTTGGCGAAGATTTCATTAATGTTACACAGAGTTATGCGTAGTATAAGTTACCACTGACCATAGATTAACCTTATCGTCATTAAAAAATGTTAACCACAGCCACAGTTTTCCTAGCTTCTTTTATTGCCTCACCGCAACAAGACCCGCTCACAGATTTTATCGCACGCGCCGAACAGTCCTCGCCTGCGCAAATTTTATTTTTAGCCAACGAAATTGGCCCCACTCTAGACACTAAGCAGTTAATCGATTCAGGGAAACGCATTCTGGTTAGCACTCCCAAAGCGATGCTAGCCATGGGACAGCTTCAAACTTTTTCCGATGCTCCCTTGCATGTCGAAGATTTGGTCCGACTGCTAACTCCTGAATTTGGAGAGATGAGTCAAGCCGTACTTCGAGTCTTCGCTAATGATACTTTTTATGACAAGCAACAGCCGGCAACCGCGCTCCAACAATGGATATCAACCTTGCCGCCCAATAGCGCCGTGGCCTATACCGAGGCTCAGCTGTGCCTAGCGAATAATGCCCCTGCTGCACTACGCCGTAAAGCTTTAAGAGATTTACGTAGTTCATGTTACAACACTAACGATGTTGAACTATCCACATTGGCGATTTTAGCTTTGGCGCGGTCCTCCTCACCTATTAGTGCCGACGAAGTTCTGCTACTTGAAAAGGTCGCGCAGGGCATCAACCAACATGCAACTCATGCGCGCACTTTATTGGTCGGCATCGCACAGGAGCAGCGCTTTCAAGAAAAAATCGATACTTTAGGTCAGCTTTACCAGTCGCAACCAACAGCGAATAGCGACGCGCCAACCGACAGCCTAGATGCTTTAAAAGAGTTGTTGTTTCGCATCGAGCGCCAACACATGGAAGGCGAAAACTATTCGCGTGAAGAACTGATTGGCGCTGCTGCTGACGGCATGTTGCGCTTCCTTGATCCGCACTCCGCTTATTTTTCAGGAGAAGAATTCCGTGATTTCATGTTCGGCATGACCCAAGAATACGGCGGGATTGGCGCATACGTCAACACGGTCGATGGATTCTTTAGCATCACCCGCCCGATTTATTCTGGGCCTGCTTATGGAGCCGGATTACTCAGCGAAGATCGCATTATCGCGGTAGACGGATGGGATACTATTGATCAGCCAAACGACGAAATCATCAAACGCCTTAAAGGTCCTCCGGGGACCATAGTAACCCTAGAAGTTGTGCGTCGCGGATGGGCCGAACCTCATTTCTTTGACATCAGCCGTGAGCAGATAAAAATCCCGGTAGTTCAAAGTGATATTCTTCCGGGCGGAATCGTTTACATCGAACTAATTAGCTTTTCGTCAGATGTAGCCGAGCGCTTGTTTAACGTTATAGCCGATGCCAAAGAGCAAGGCCCGGTTAATGGTGTTGTGCTTGATATGCACAACAACCCTGGTTGTTACCTCAACGAAGCCGTCAGCATTTGTGATTTGTTTCTGCCGCAAGACAAGT
>JAPYTC010000272.1 GCA_029941685.1 Planctomycetota bacterium
TTACTGGGCCGTGCAAGACTTAATCAGCGATTTCGAAGGATTCAACGACATCATCGACACCTTCACTCTCGGCCAAGGTCGCCCAATCGGTTTGTTAGCTAAATTGTACGAGCTTAACGGCATCGTTCATGAGTGGGCATTTGTTAAGCAGCAGGCTGAGCATTTAATTGGTGGCACTCCGTTGTTTGAATTAGGCAGCGAATACCAATTGCCGGCGTTGCGTTTACCGCCGTTGGTGGCAGGCGAGAATCCACGGTGGGTGTTTGCGATTGAGCATTACGCGCCGTTGGGTTTGGCGAGCGAAGCGATGTATGGCGCCCAAGCGATGGTGGTTAAGCGCAATTCATATCGTATTGAAAATGTGATGCCGCAAATTCCGAGCGACTTGTTGAACAACAACATTGAATTGCACTTTCATGTGCGCAACGACAACAGCGCGGAAGTAAGTGGCGAAATGCACATGCGGGTAATGCAAGGTGCGATGTTGCGCAAGCAGTTGAAGCAGATAAGTCCTGATCAATTGGCTCAGGCCCAACTGCAATTTGCGGGTAATTTCGTTAAGGGGCTCGATGTTAGCTCTGGTGAATTTTTCACGCCAGACGCTGACTACGATGACCGACTGTTCCATTACAGCTTCACCGGTACTATCCCTAATTTCGTACAAGCACGTGGCGAACGCTTTGGCGGACGGCTGCGCTTCCCGTTATCCACTTCAATATATACGCAACTCGGTAAAGCAGAACGCGAATATGATTTTGTGCTGCCGATTCGTGAATTCAGTAACATCAAAGTTCGCGTGACCATCGAAGACGCGTACACCATGGATTACGGTCCGGTCTCTAGCAGTGAATCGTTTTCGGGTTTTAGCTACGACATCAATGTAGAAAAATCAGAATCTGAAATCAACTTCGAGATAAATACTCGTTTCGATGGTTTGAAAATTGCCAAAGAAGATTTTGCTGATTTCTTAGCGCTGCTTCAAGAAATTGAAAAACAAGAAAAACGCATGATTGAGTTTATCCCAGTAGTGGTCGCAGAAACTGCAACTGTGCCTGAGTAGCACTACTCTGGGCGATGTCGAGTAACCGCCGCGCATAATCATGCAGCGGTTTACCATCCGGCGCTGCGCCGTCTAGTGCACTGCGATGTGCGTTATGCAAAGTGGCGACGCGCTGGTTGTATGTCCAGTCGGCAGTGAGTTCATAGGCTGACTGCAATGCACTTGGATTGTAAAACACCGTTTTGACTAGTGCCGCTAAGGCAAGTGACATTTCGTCGCTAACCGCATCGGCGCAACGCAATTCAAGCTGTGGACGAAACCTTACTTCGGGGAACGGCGTTGAGAGGTGTAAATCCCAGTCGGCGGCGGTGGCGTCTCCGGATGCGTAATAATCGCGAAATGATTTGCCGCGCATATCGACGAACGCCCCATCGCGTTCGATGAACAACATCGGTACATCTAACATGTAATCAATGTAGTCGGCGATTGTAGAATC
>JAPYTC010000273.1 GCA_029941685.1 Planctomycetota bacterium
ATATACCCTGGGCAGAAGTAGCCGCCGAACTCGATAGCGCCGCATCCACCTTTCAACAGTTGTTCGTTCGCTAATGACACTGAAATCGCCATGGTTCGTGTTGTTGGCCGCCGTCAGCCTGCTTTGTGCTTGGCTACCGTTGTCGCCGAGCATCGTGGCTTTCTTCGACTTTCCGCAATGGTTAGGCACTCTCGACAGCCGCATACTTGGGCTCCTTTGGCGCAGCATCTGGATGTCGTCCATCGCCGCAATCGGTTCGCTCATTCTCGGCTGGCCACTGGGCTTATTCCTAGCACGCTTCCGCTTCTTCGGGCGCTCAACTTATTTACTGTTCTTACCTTTGTCGCTTATGCTGCCACCACTTATGGTTGCGCAAGCTTGGTACGGCTTAACCGGCATGAGCGGACCATGGGCAGCGGTTTTCTGTTTCGCTTGTTGCTATGCGCCGTTACCGGCATTGTTAGTGATTCGCAGTGCAAGTAAGCAGGCCGCTGCAAGCTACGACGCTGCGCGAATGATCAGCACGAGTCTTAGCTTTAAATTATTGATTAGCCATACTCGTAGTGCTGCATTTGTAGGCGCCGCTTTTTGTTTCATTTTTAGCATCGGTGACTTTGCCGTACCCGATTACTTCGCCACCGTCGGCGATTTATTCCATGTCTACTCTTCCGAAGTATTCGGCAACTCCCGCAATTCGGACTTCAGAGCTGGCGCAGTTTCAAGCTTACCGCTAATCCTTATTTGCCTCTCGATGCTGTTATGTATTTTGCCGTGGCTAAAAAACCAACAACAGCATAGCAGCCAAGAATGCGCGCAGCCTCACTCAATTAAGTCACCTGCTGTTATTTCGGCGGTTTGCTTAACGGTTACGGGTGTTTTAGTGTTCGCTGTTATCGGTCGCATGTTTTTCGAAACCGGCATGCGCGGCCCAATCGCGACTACTAGTTGGCTACAAACGTCGACGAAAGCATTTGCCGACGCCTTCAGCCTCGGACGTGCAGACATGATCCGCACTTTTCAATTCGCTTCAATCGGAGCGATAATCTGCATGGTGATTGCGCCGTTGTGGGCTTTTGCCTTGCATTACAGCCAAGGCCTAAAGCGCAGTCTTTTAGTTGTGGTATTGGCGCTTCCGATGTTAGTGCCATCACTTTGCATGGGCTTTGGCAGCATTGTGGTATTCAATCAGCCCTACCTCGATGGTTTTTACAACTCGCTGTTGTTGCCGGCCATGCTAATCGCCGGCCGCTTCATGCCAATTGCAGTATTAATTTACGTTACTGCTTTAGGCTCACAAGCTAGCGCAATCGACAGTAGCGCAAAACTCCACGGACTCTCTACCGGACAACGCGTTTACTCTTTGTTCCTTCGAAACAACCTACGCGCCTGTTTACTGGGTGGCGCTCTCGTGTTTGTATTTGCGATGCGCGAACTCGATTTTGCGATCTTGCTACCTGCGGCCAACCAATCCACCGCGGTACGCTACTACAA
>JAPYTC010000274.1 GCA_029941685.1 Planctomycetota bacterium
GGAGTAGACAATGTAACTGTAAGCGATAGCTCAAGTCCTCCACCTCCTCCAGGTGTTCAATTTGTGGTAAACCTACCCACAACATTCGCAGCTCTTCCGCTACTAGAAGACTTCTCAACGGGTACAGTGCCATCACACATGGCTCTTACTGCAAACAACGAGTTTGATTTGCCAGACCTTGAGGCTCACTGTAGCGTGGCTAATGGCCAGCTAGAAATGGGCTTAGATCCACTTTCAGTGAACTATCACGTTGTGCGTAATGCAATGGTGCTTGGTGTCGACGGCTCAACAATGGCAGGCTCAATGCTTGACTTTGATATGACAGACCACGGCGAAGAGGCTCATCCACAAGACGGTGTGTTCGTTTCATCTGATGGTGTAAACTGGCAATCAACTACGGTTAGTGTTTGGGTTGGTCAAACTGAAGAAGTTGACGTAGACCTATCATGTGGTGGCTTAGTTGACATTTCAGGCACTTTCTATGTAATGATCGGCCAGTCAGACAACTTCCCATACGCTTATCTTGATGGTATCGACGTTGACAACCTCAACATCGACGATCAAGTTGGTCACGGTGGTCACACAGGTGGCGGCGGACTGGTTTACGCTGTAACACCAATGACTGCAGGCGCTCCTGTGACATTCAGTGTTACGGGTGCAGTTCCTTCATCAACCGTGATTCTTGGTTATTCTTTGAATGGCGCCGGTCCAATCAACACTGCATACGGTGTTGTTGACATGACCCCGCCTATCAAGACACTTGCCACTCTTGTGTCAGATGCTTTGGGTGTCGCTACTTTGACATTAACTGTTCCAGGCAATGCTACGGGTGTTACTCTTTACACTCAAGGCTTAAATAATGGCTTACTTACGAACTCGCTAGCTGAATTAGTCAACTAATTTCGCTGAGATAGCCCTAAGTTCTCCCTCCCGCAACGGGGGGAGAACTTTTTTCTAGGAATCATTCGTTCCAGCGTGCGGGAAGCCATGGGGCAAAGATGTCAACTTCTTCTTCATTTAGTTTTTCTTGAGTAGAATCACCTACTGAATGAATATGGTGCCAATTAACTAAGCGCTGCATCATTGACCGTGTTATTTCAGGGAATTCGGGCGAGATGTTATTTCGCTCTCAAGGATTATTTTGGGGTCGAATTTATGCAGATGAGTTGTAAAATCGATTTTATTGCTTAAATGATATATAAAATAACGACTTAGGGCGATATATGCCGAGTATTTTCATTGTTTTTCCGGAATGTTCGCGCAAGATAGCAATTTTCTAGTATAGTTATTCAAATGGCATTCTCCAAAGAATTTACTTACTTAGGTTAATGTGCAATCCCCCTTACTTAACCTAAACCCAAAAAAATCGATTTAATGAAATCATTCCTTTCTCTTTTCGCAGCGATTTGCTGCATTGGCGCTCTTAGCGCTCAAACAACAATCTTGTCAGAAGACTTTGACGCTGGCGTAGTGCCTCCGGC
>JAPYTC010000275.1 GCA_029941685.1 Planctomycetota bacterium
CACGCAGTCTGCGTAAATCATCAATAAGCTTGCGGCCTTCATCAGCATCCAGTGTGCCATTGGCACGCCCTAGATGAATGGCAAGCAGGTAAAGCGCGGTCACTTGACCGAAGAATGCTTTCGTTGAAGCCACTCCGATTTCTGGACCGCAGTGGGTAAGAATCAAATGATCGGCTTCGCGCGCAAGAGTAGAGCCTTGCACATTACAGATGCCCAACACCTTACCGCCCCGCCGTTGGACTTCGCGCATCGCGCGCAAAGTGTCAGCCGTTTCTCCGGACTGTGAAACAACCACAGTAAGCGCATCATCTTCTCTTAATTCGGGCGAGTATAAAAACTCGGAAGCATTAAGCGTTTCGCCAGGAATACGCGCCAACTCAGCCAACATCTGCTGACCGATAAACGCTGCATTCTGCGAAGTGCCCATCGCCATAAAACGCAAACGCTTAATGTCACGCAAATCCTTTTCCGTCAAACCAAACTCCTTTTCAAAGTCAATGTCGCCTTTTTGGTCGTTACATCGATCGAAGGCCGTTCGCGCCAAAACCACGGGCTGCTCGTGAATTTCTTTAAGCATGAAATGGGGGTAACCACCACGCTCTGCTTCTTCGGGAGTCCAGTCACAGTGGTAAAGTTCGCGCTCAATAGGCTGGCCTTTTTCGTCAAACAACTGGTGACTATCTGGCTTTAATATGGCGGTTTCACCATTTTCAAGAATCAAGAACTCTCGAGTTAAATGAAGCAAGGCGGGCATATCTGATGCAGCAAAACGACCGTCGCCACTCACTCCAATAACCAAAGGGCTATCCATGCGAGCAACTACTAACACATCAGGCTCGGATGCAGCCATGGCTACGATTCCGTAGGCGCCCGACGCTTTCTTTAATGCAGAGCGCACGGCGTCATGCAAATCTTCGCCACGACGCATGAACATAGCAATTAAATTAGCCAAAATTTCAGTGTCGGTATCCGTGCTAAAGCGATGACCTAAATCAGTTAAGTGCTGGCGTAATTCAAGATAGTTTTCGATAATACCGTTGTGAACGATGACCAAATCTTGCAAATCGTCGCAGTGTGGATGGGCATTGCGGTCTGCAGGCGGACCGTGGGTCGCCCAACGCGTGTGGGCAATGACCTGAGTTGAACTAGGCAGCTCATTTTCGCTAAGTTCTTTTTCGAGGTTAGCAATCTTGCCCATCTTACGACGGATTGAAATTTGACCATCGTGCAACACAGCCATGCCAGCCGAATCGTAACCACGATACTCGAGTGTTTTAAGTCCAGCAAGAACATCAGAACGAGCATCTTGCGTGCCACAAACGGCAGCCACAATTCCGCACATTTACTTCTGCTCCTTGAGCGCTGTCTTGAAATAATCAAGTGACATTTCGAGGCCCTGCTCTAAGGCGATTGTTGGCTGCCAGTTAAGCACTGATTGCGCTTTTGAAATATCTGGGCAACGCACTTGTGGAT
>JAPYTC010000276.1 GCA_029941685.1 Planctomycetota bacterium
CCACATAAGCGTGGCGTTTGTACTCAAGTAAAGACCATGACCCCCAAGAAGCCAAACTCAGCGCTACGTAAAGTTGCTCGTGTACGTCTTTCTAACGGTAAAGAAGTAACGGCTTACATTGGCGGTGAGGGCCATAACCTTCAAGAACACTCAATCGTGCTAGTTCGCGGTGGCCGTGTACGTGACCTTCCTGGTGTTCGTTACCACGTTGTCCGAGGTACGCTCGACTGCGCTGGTGTCGATGATCGCAAACAAGGTCGTTCTAAGTACGGCGCACGCCGAGGTAAGTAATAGTCATGCCACGTAACTTCAGATCAACTCAGAAATACCAAAAGCCAGATGCGCGTTTTGGTTCAATGCTTGCAACTAAAATCATCAACGCAGTGATGCAAGATGGTAAAAAGTCAATTGCTGCCGCAATCTTCTACGAAGCCTGCGAAATGGCTGCCGCCAAGCTCGACGACGTAAAGGTCGAAGATGTGTTTGAGAAGGCAATCGAAAATGTCCGCCCAGCAGTAGAAGTGCGTTCAAAGCGGGTGGGTGGTTCTAACTACCAGGTACCACGCGAGGTAGACGCTAAGCGTGCTCAAGCTCTCGCAATCCGCTGGATTGTAGGCAACGCGCGCAAAAAGAAGGGTATGCCGATGGCTAAGCGTTTGTCAACAGAGTTTGTTGACGCAGTGAATAACACTGGCGCATCAGTTCAATGGAAAGAAAACGTCCATAAGATGGCTGAGGCTAATAAGGCATTTAGTCACTTTGCATTTTAAGCGCTAAGGCTATACTATTAAACTCGGGTTGCTCTGATTGTCAGAGTACCCGAGTTTTCTCATGTCTAAGACCATCATCATTCGGCTCAACAAAGAGTCACCCAAAAAGTGTAGTCTCACGCCTCTGAGGCAGCGTGACGATTTAGACATCGAGTGGTACCATTGCAACCTTGGCGACGAGGTTGAAGTGGGGGCGGTGACCTTGCTGCATCCTGATGGCGTTCCATTAACTAGTGCTGATGCCGAGCGTCCACTGCTATTGATCGACTCTTCATGGCGTGATTTGCCACGCATGTTATCCACGGTGCATGGCGACTTTGCATTGCGTTGCTTACCTAAAAGTTTAGTCACTGCATATCCTCGCAAATCCAAAACATTCGAAGATCCAGAAACTGGTTTGGCTAGTGTAGAAGCACTGCACGCAGCAACAGTTCGGCTTGGCCGCCGCGACGATTCACTGCTTGAAGGTTATTATTTTGGCGATAAGTGGCTTGAGCTCAACCCGCAACTGAATGATGAAAACTGAGTTGCTGCGTAACTTCGGCATTCTTGCACACATTGATGCAGGAAAGACCACACTCTCTGAGTGTATTCTTTACTTGACTGGCGCCGAGTCGCGAATGGGTGCAGTTGATATCGGTACAGCCGCTATGGATTGGCATAGTGAGGAGCGTGAGCGTGGTATTACTATTTCTGCTGCGG
>JAPYTC010000277.1 GCA_029941685.1 Planctomycetota bacterium
GACGGCGCGTAGCACCCATCATTACTGGGATATTCGGCCCGTAAACGTCGGCGTCGAGAATACCAACCTTAGCACCAGTTGCCGCGAGGGCAGTGGCGATGTTTACTGTGCAGGTTGACTTGCCAACTCCGCCCTTGCCGGAAGTAATAGCGATTACGTTTTTCACTTCGCCACCTAACTTGTTCGACGGCGGCAAAGATGTTTTTACTACGGCAGTTAGATTTACCGTGACCTTACTCACAAAATCTAAAGCCAGCACCGCCTCTTCGGCCTGCGCCTTCAGCATATCTTTTACCGGGCACGCCGGCGTCGTTAACTCTAGATCAAACTTGACAATGCCGTCGCACACCGCCAAATTCTTTATGAAATTGAGCGTGACGATGTCTTTATGTAAATCAGGATCTTGAACGACGCTTAGCGCATCGAGGATAAGTTGTTTTTCTTGGTCGCGTGACATGGTTAAGGGTTGGGCTACAGCCCGTGCGGCGTTAGTATAAACTCATGGGCACTTCTAAGGACACCCAAAAACGCGCAGTTGTCTTGCTTTCCGGCGGATTAGACTCTGCAACGGTTGCTGCATGCTTGTTGCGCGATGGCTATCATGTTACAGCATTGAGTATCGATTATGGTCAGCGGCATGCCGTTGAGTTAAAAGCGGCGGCTACTATTGCGCACGAAGTTGGGGTAAATGAGCATCGCGTGATGAAGCTCGACTTGCGCGCATTCGGTGGTTCAGCCTTGACTGACGAAACTATCGAAGTGCCGAAAGCCGATGCGGTCGACGAAGATGTGTCGACCGACATCCCAATCACCTATGTGCCAGCGCGCAATACAATCTTCTTGTCGTTAGCGCTTGGATTAGCCGAGGCAGTAGGCGCCGACCAAATTGGTATCGGAGTTAACGCACTAGACTATTCCGGATATCCAGATTGCCGTCCTGAGTTCGTTAATAAATTTGGAGAGCTAGCTGACTTGGCGACGCGTGAAGGTGTCGAAGGACGGCCGATTAATTTGTACACACCGTTACTTGATTTAACTAAAGTCGAGATTCTGAAATTGGCGTATCGGTTAAATGTGCCAGTCGATAAAACAATTAGTTGTTACGATCCCGACGAGCACGGTACGCCGTGCGAGTTGTGTGATTCATGCCGACTACGCAATCAAGCGCTGCAACAATTATGCAAATCGTAATAACGCAAGTCGCAGCCGAGCAAGTGTGGGCGATTCGCCATCGTAGTTTGCGTATTGGTCAGCCACTTGGTACTGAACGTATGCCGGGCATCGACGAGCATCCTGACACCATTAATCTATTATTAACTGCCGACGGCAACGGTGTCGGTTGCGCTACTTTTAAGCCCGAGCAAAACGGTCCGTCAAAATGGCGTTTGCGTGGCATGGCTATCGACCAATCACACCGCCGCCAAGGCTTAGGC
>JAPYTC010000278.1 GCA_029941685.1 Planctomycetota bacterium
AAATGATAGAGCTGGCCGAGCTTGAGCTGCCTGAACTCGAAGAGCGTTTTGCCGAGCTCGAGAAAGAGATTCTCGACCGCGTACTCGAAGACGACCCTGATGCCGACAAGCCAGCATTGGTCGAAATTCGAGCAGGAGCTGGTGGTGATGAGGCTTCTTTGTTTGCTGCTGATATGGCAAAGATTTATCAAAAGTTTGCCGCTACTAAAAACTGGAATGTCGAACTTATGGACGAGTCGCGTTCTGAGGCGGGTGGTTACAAAGAAATCGTGCTCAGGATTACGGGCGACGACGCATTTAGATTGTTGCGCTATGAATCAGGCGGACATCGTGTACAACGAGTCCCAGCGACCGAAACTCAAGGTCGCATCCATACTTCGGCGGTAACTGTGGCAGTGATGCCCGAGGTCGAAGAGCTTGATTTTCAGCTTGACGAAGAAGAACTTGACATCACCGCGATGCGTTCATCTGGCCCCGGTGGTCAGCATGTCAATAAGACCTCTTCGGCGATTCGCGTTATTCACTTGCCGACCGGAATTCAGGTTAAGTGTCAAGAAGATTCTTCTCAGTTGCGTAATAAGGCTCGCGCATTAGATTTATTACGCGCCAAACTTTACGAAATTGAGCGTCAAAAGCGCGAAGCCGAGCGTAGTGAATTGCGTCGTACCCAGGTAGGTACGGGCGATAGGTCACAGAGGATTCGCACGTACAATTACCCGCAAAATCGCGCAACGGATCACCGTCTAGGTAAGTCATTCAGCCTAGAAAAAGTGTCTGAGGGCTTGATTGGACCTATCTTTGATGCTTTAATTATGGCTGACCGCGAAGCAAAGCTTGCAGCTTTGTAAAATGTTTCTACCCATTACATCATGAAAAACGAGAAAAACGAGATCAAACCTCTTCCTGCAGATGTCACAGTCTTGCAGCAAGCTCCTGCGCAATCCGCTTCTTTGTCGAAGCAACCGGTGCGTAAGTCGCTGTCTCTTGGCAGCATTGGCTTAATCTTTGCTCTTGCAGGGCTGTTGTTACCTTACCCTCTTGACGAATATGCATTCTTGCCAAGCTTGGTCACAATGCTCATTGTCTGGGAGTTGCTCAGTAATGGTTTGCTGAGAATCAATCAAAGCTTCAGTGCGCATAAACCGTTTATACCTTTGTTGGCATTAATTACGGCGTCTTTGCCATTATTCGTTTTCCCAGAGGCCACTACCGATAGTGCTGTTAGCATCATCGGTGTGTCCATTGCTCTCTGTGGTGCTTCGCTTGCGCTGTTTGCTCCGATGATGGCTAAAAAGTCTGACGCTAAACTTCCAACCGCTCCTGCCGAGCCGGAAGTCGATGGCCAGTTCTCAACATCATTACTGGCATATTTGTTAGTTCTTGCGGGGCTGCCATTGTTTTGGTCACAAGGTGCTGCGG
>JAPYTC010000279.1 GCA_029941685.1 Planctomycetota bacterium
TTTCTGATTTCATGGGTAAGTCACTCCTGCTGCAACTAGTGCAGATTCGTGAGCGGGACTGGGCACCTCGACCACGCGGTTTACAAAAATTCCGGGCGTGACAATGACTTCTGGATCAAGCTCGCCGGCAGCAACTATTTCGGCAGTTTGCACAATGGTAACGTTACCCGCCATCGCCATCGGTGGTGCAAAGTTTCGTGCAGTTTTATTGAAGACAAGGTTGCCATAAGGGTCGGCCTTAGAACTCTTAATCAGCGCGAAATCGGCTTTCAGACCATATTCAAGCACATAATCTTGTCCGTTGATGTTACGCAACTCTTTACCCTCTTCAAGAACAGTGCCGACACAAGTCGCAGTGTAAAACGCGGGAATACCCGCGCCACCAGCACGAATGCGTTCAGCTAAAGTACCTTGCGGCACCAACTCTAACTCAATTTTACCACTTCGATAAAGCTCTGGGAATACCGTTGAGTTCATCGAGCGTGGGTACGAGCAAATCATTTTTGAAACGCGACCCGCTTTGATTAAGGCAGCAAGACCCACCTCACCGCTACCGGTGTTGTTATTCACCACAGTCAAATTTGTTGAGCCCTGATCAATCAAAGCGTGAATCAATTCGATGGGGCTACCTGCTTCACCGAACCCACCAATCATCACCGTGGCGCCATCAAAAATATCGGCAACCGCCTCAGCGAGAGAAGCTACTTCTTTGTTAATCATTTCTTTATACGGAAAAGTTTTCAGTCTGATCTTTTACGACACGAGTGTATTCAAACAAACCCGCTTCATCGAACAGGACGCGGTCTTCATAATCATCAAACCAAACTGCATCAGGGTTGCGGCCAACGATGCAAACTTTACCCTTCAATGGAGCATCGGCAGCGTTGCGCAGCAGCTTAAAAATTACTACGCCGTTTTCAGCACCCGGCAGACCCGGAATAGGATCGTTAGTCACTGCGACCACCTCGGTCTTACCCAAGTAGTGCGTAATCGAAAGTCGCGCATGCGCCTCTACACCAGACAAACCTTTTTGCGAATCATTTAAGATTTGCCAAGAAGTCTCAATCGGTATATTAAACGCCTTATAGGCCACAATATCGCGTCCACAGAAGAAGTAATGATTGTTTGCACCGACGCGCTTCAAGGCACGCTGCATAATGCGCAACGCCTCGGGGTCGTCGTTAATACCTTTAATCAACGGTGACTGGTTTTCGACACACAACCATCCGCGTGATACCAAGCCAGTCATTGCGCGCTTGGTATCAGGATGCCATGCCAACACGCCCGATTGTTCTTCGACGTAATTGCCGGCGTCGTCTTTCAGTAAAAACTCGTCGGGGTGATTGAAATGCACCATAAACCGCAAACCGACATCGGGGTAAGT
>JAPYTC010000280.1 GCA_029941685.1 Planctomycetota bacterium
CTTACCAGCACGTCATTTAATCACCGCCCTATTAATTTTCGGTGGCTTAGGCATAGCCGGATACAGCATGTTTGGCAGCGAGTTCCATGCTATGCAAAACATCTACAGCATGTTTGGCGGCGAATTCAATGTTACTCAAGGCATCTACATTTTGATCGCCTGCTCGGCAGTGTTCGGTGTAGTTTCAGTGCTGCCAATCGGTGGCGCAGATATGCCGGTGGTTGTTTCTTTACTGAACTCCTACTCAGGCATCGCAGCATCAATGGCCGGGTTCGTTATCGGTAACTCATTGTTAATTGTGGCGGGCGCACTAGTCGGTGCATCCGGATTAATTCTGACAATGGTTATGTGTAAGGCAATGAACCGTTCGTTAATTAGTGTTCTAGTTGGCGGGTTTGGTGGAGACACCGGTGAGGTCGACAATAGCGATTACACCTCTGTTAAATCAGCTGGACCCGAAGAAGCAGCAATGATTCTCGAATCCGCCACTTCGGTAATCTTCATCCCCGGTTACGGAATGGCAGTTGCTCAAGCGCAGCACGTGGTTAAAGAACTCGGCTTAGAATTAGAAAAGCGCGGATGCCAGGTCCGCTACGCCATCCACCCTGTTGCTGGTCGTATGCCTGGTCACATGAACGTGTTATTGGCTGAGTCCGACGTTGATTACGAACAACTTTACGAACTAGAACGTATTAATGGCGAATTCAAAACCACCGACGTAACGGTAATTGTTGGCGCTAACGATGTGGTTAACCCAGAGGCCATTGAAAATCCGCAAAGCCCGATTGCGGGGATGCCTATTTTAAATGCGTTTGAATCGGGCACCGTCCTGATGATCAAACGTTCGCTCTCTCCTGGTTACGCCGGCATCAAAAACCCGTTGTTCGAGCGGGATAATACTTACATGTGCTTCGGTGACGGCAAGGCTTTTATTGAAGAGGTGCTTGCTGAGTTAAAAGACAGTTAGGCTTCGGTATAATTTATATCATGAAGTTTTTTGCCCTCAGTTGTGTTTTTCTCGCCTCATGTTCTGTGTGGTATAGCCAAGACGAGCCCGTCGCCGAAATGCCCTCCCCAACGACTCTTCCTATTGTTAACTTTACCACATTGTCTGGCACAGTGGTGGGTGGTGGCGCCCTTGACGCAAGCGTAGTCGCAACTCTGCCAGATTTGGGTTTCAGCACAATCATCAACTTGCAACACGCTGAAGAAGATGGTGTTGCCGCCGAAGCGGAAGCCGCCGCTGCTGTTGGGCTTGATTACATTAGTCTGCCAATGGGTGGTTTAGATTTCACTCGCGAGCAGGCCCTAACTGTCGCCGCAACCGTCAACAATGCTGAAGGTTTTGTAGTGC
>JAPYTC010000281.1 GCA_029941685.1 Planctomycetota bacterium
GTCGTCGCCAAACAAGCCATCGCCATGCAACTCGACCCAATCATCACAGATATTCTCGATGTAATTTGTAGTCAGCGGCCGATTTGGATGGCGCGCTACCTGCACACGCTCCCATGCGCTGAGATCTGCGTAAATTTCAGTGGTTAGACGTTGCAAGCGGTCTTGATAGAAATCAATCTCTTCTTTCAGGTCGTGCGATGTGCGCGCGGCCAAATCTTGCAATTCGAGCAAGCGACTGCGGACGTCTTCAATTGGCTTCTCAAACGGCAATGCGGCGAGAGTAGCAATCTTCTTTTTGTTCTTTTTAGCCATAAAGCAATGAACCTGCTTGGTAAGCACCAGGGTTCCTATTAGAATACACTAAACTTAGCCCCAAAGACTACCAAAAACATGAATCAAAACGCATGGCGTGTCGAACTAGAGCTTCTCCCTAGTCGCAAAGATCCTCTCGGTGGTGCTGCCACCGCTACCCTCAACGACTGCGGACTGCAATTGAACAGTGATCTACGCGTAGGTCGTGGCTATTTATTACCACCGCAACTCGACCTACAGCAAGTTGAAACCATTGCTAGCCGCTTATTGGCTGATAAGGTCAATGAAGTCACAGTGATTGTTGCACCCGAGGACAAACCGCAAAATGGTGTGGCACTTCTGGTGCGAAGAATGGCTGGCGTGTCCGACCCTGAAGCCGAAACTGCAATGCGTGCGCTCGAGCTACTTGAAATTGACTTGCAAGGATTACGCCTCGAGACTTATCGCAGTTACCGTTGCCAAGAAGATATCGATGCCGACAAGTTTCTAACAATCGGCAGAGCTGAATTAGCAAACCTCACTATCGAAGAAGCCGTCCTTGCGAGCGACGATTTAGCGTTGCACCCTACACCGACACCACGACAATCTTCGCGTCGTGAAATTGAGATACGTCATTTAACTCTTTCACAGCTCGAAGGTGTATCACGCGAAATGTCTTTGGCGCTTACTGGCGAAGAAATGCAAGCGGTGCAAGATTTCTTTAAAGACATCGCACGCGAGCCAACCGATGCCGAACTTGAGACATTGGCGCAAACCTGGTCGGAGCATTGCAAACACAAAACGCTTACCGGCCCTGTTCATTTCAAAATGGTCGACGCTGAAGGCAATGTCGTTGAAGAAAAACATTACGACAATTTGTTAAAGGAGACTGTTTTTGCCGCGACCGAGACTTTGTCTCCTGAATGGTGCTGGAGTGTTTTCAAAGACAACGCAGGGGTGATTGCAATGACCGACGAAATCGGCATCGCGGTAAAGGTTGAAACGCACAACCACCCTAGTGCCCTAGATC
>JAPYTC010000282.1 GCA_029941685.1 Planctomycetota bacterium
TCAATCGGCCGATCGCCAAAAACGCAGCCACCTGGAAGAGAAACCACTGCCGCCTGACGGCGGGCCAATAACGGCCCAAGGACACAAATCGAGGCGCGCATGCGACGTACAATATCGTACGGTGCCTCGACGATAGACTGATCGATTACCTCATATCGCAGCTGATCGCCATCTTGACTCACTTCTAGACCTAACTCGTGCAGCAGCAGAAGGATAGTATCGACATCACCCAACTGCGGGACATTGGCTAGCGTACCCTGGCCGTCGAGCAATAAAGTGGCAGCAAGCATCGGTAAGCATGCGTTTTTGGAGCCTGAGATTGCGACCGTGCCTTTAAGGGGTTGGCCACCGATAATTTTGAAGGAATCCATGGGTGTGCGTTTGACTAAACTATAGGGGTATTTGTAGAATATTCGACCCCATTAATCAATCCCCCATTCACATCATCTTAATCGTGGAAACCCAACCAGCAAACACCTCTCAAGTCGACGAATTTTTCGCCGACATGCCATCATCTCCTAGCATGCTTTTGACGAGCCGCAAGTCACTACTTGTAAGTACCGACATTGTTGACAAGATCGACGAAAAAGCACGTCAAGCACGCGAGTCTGAAAATCATTCCGTTGCTGCGATTGCCTCGTGGCTAACCGGCGACTACACCAACGCCGTGTCTTCCGCACTGCAACTCGATGCCAAAGCCGCAATGACCACTTTCATTCTTGGCTCTTCGTACATCGAGTTAGATAAGCGCGACCCTGCCGCTGAAGTTCTAGAAGGACTTCACGCTACAAGTGACCTGGCACTCAATGCACTTTGCCTACAGTCGATGTTGTGCTCTCGCAATATCGAGGGGTTCGAAAAAGCATACGGCAAAGCTAAGTTAAATGATGCCGATAAACTTTACTTCGCTGGCCGTAAAAAAGAATTCGAGCGCGAATACGAAGAGGCCTGTGGTCTTTACGAGCAAGCTATCGAACTTGACGAGCGCCATACTAATGCGCGCTTCCGTTTAGCGTTCCGTGCCGACCTACACGGCGACGATCGCACAGCCGTTCGTCATTACGAAGCATTTAACGAGCACCTACCTATTCCGGCTGCTGCGTTAATCAACCTGGGTCTGATTTACGACGACAACAACGATTACGAACGCGCTTGCGGTTGCTTCAGTGCAGTACAACGCCGTGATCCTTCTAATAAATTAGCAAAGATGTACTTCACCGATGCGCATGATTCATTGAACATGTTCTACGATGAAAACGCCGAGCTAAAAGAAGATCAAATGATGAAAGTGC
>JAPYTC010000283.1 GCA_029941685.1 Planctomycetota bacterium
GGTTGGAATTGTGCTGGTGGCGACTCTTCTAAAGATTACGCTATGGGCGCTGCATTCTTGGTATTTCTAAACGCACCTGGCTGGGGCAATGCTTCCGCCAAGCTTGGCGAAATCCCATATGGTTTGGGAGGCTACGCCTCTGGAATCTTTAGCTCACTTGCAGGTTTGATTATTGTAATCGCTGCAGTTGGTTTGCTTAAGAATCTAATGGATCGCGCTCAGCGCTCGACCGGCGCTTAGTAAAAAGCAAGGCGTATGAATTAATTCGTCTTACATGGAATAACGCACCCGCATTAATTTCGGGTGCGTTATTTTTTCAACTACTCTATTGGCTGTGATTTAGTTTTAGTTAATATCTTTCATATTGCCAAGTACAGTAAACGGTATAAGGCGATTTTTTTATTGGGAAATTTTCGCAGCGTAACTTTGGTTGGCGTCGCCGCTTAACAACATTGATTGACAGAGGTCTTCTAGGCATACTCGCGGCGAAACCACACGTTGTTGATTGTTGTCGTTGACAATAACATCTTGGTCGAGAGCAATTATCTTTTCATCTAGCCACAAAGTTAGACTTTCGGCATTCTTAGTAGAGACGTTAATTTGTTGGCCGCTGATGCTGGCATCAACGTACATCCCTTTGGCCGGGTGACTTGTGCTCAGCCAACCAAATTCAGGGGTTGCGCCATCACTTAATTGCCAAGTTAGATGTGTGGGGTGCGCGTTTCGGCTAAGGGTTAGTTGGCGTGTGAGCAAATCACGGTCAGGCAAGCCACCGTGACCCTTGTTTAAAATGAAACTGAACTCAACCGGGTAACTGCCTTCGTCATCACGCAAAGCGCTAACTTGATTGAAGAAATCTTTACAGCGTGCAGCGCGCCCGTAATCGGTGTCAAGTTCGCCAACCATGTAGCTGAAGTGAGTGTTCCGCAATGTCACGGCAGTTGTCACGCCATCGGTTGGAGCCGCAGCTGAGGCGTGTACCGAGGCAAAGCGGTGGGGGATGCGCGTACCAATTGCAAATGCACCGTAGCCGCCGTGCGAGTAGCCAATTAGGTGTACGCGGTTTTGGTCGATGTCTCCCAGGATCGCGAATTGCTTAATCAGTTGGGTGATTAGCGGCCAAACATAAGAATCATAAAAGCCATTCCAGCTGTCGTTTGGTGCACGCAACGCTAAGTACTTATAACCACTAATTTCAGCGTGGTCTTTGTAATATATCTGCATATGGCGCCATTGCGAATCATTAAAATCTTTAGCGACTCCGCCACCGCCATGCATAGCAA
>JAPYTC010000284.1 GCA_029941685.1 Planctomycetota bacterium
CACCTGGAATGTGCTGCGTCGCCTGAGTTAAGCTAGGCGTGTGTGAAATAACATAGCCGTTTTCGCCAAAGCATTGACCGTGGTCGGACAGGAAGAATATCACGGTGTTTTGTAGGCCGGGGTCTTTCTTTTCGAGTTGTGCTAGTTGCTCTGACAACATACGGTCGAGTTCCATGATTTCGCCGCGGTACAGGGTCATCTTGTCACCGACGGCCTCAGGTTGGACAGCAGGAGGCCATGCGCCTTCGCTTAAACGGATTGCCTTTTGGCGATATGCTGGCGCCGGGCGGTGTTTGCCGTGCGCATCGAAGAAGTGCGTCCACATGAAAAATGGGCCTTGGCTGTTGTCTAAAAACTCGGCAGTGCGGCTGAGCAAAGTGTCGCCATCTAGGTTGGGCTCTTCGATAAAACGGCGAGCCTTTTTAAATTGACGCACCCAAGTAAAAGGATGTGAGCCAATTGACAAGATGCTGTTGGCGCGATCGTTTGGAAGACGGTCGTCGAAAACGTCGAAGCCGCGATCGAAGCCGATGTTGCCTCGAACGGGATATGCAGAAATGAACCCGCCGGTTGCGTAACCCGCAGCTGCAAACATTTCGGCAGCAGTTTGGGTGTCGTGACTGATTTGCGAGGTGCCGTTGGAGCGCAGTCCGTGACTTGGCGGCACAACTCCGGTAAGAATGCTGGCATGTGATGGCCCGGTAATCGGTGCTACGGCGCTCATTTTTTCGAACACAGTTGAGCGACTAGCGAGTGCGTCAAGAACGGGGGTTTCTAGCCCGGTACCACCATACAAAGGCAGCACATCAGCGCGGATGGTGTCCCATGTTATGACTACAACATTTGGGCCTGCTGCGTTTGAGTCGGCAATGGGTTGCCGGTTCGTTACGTTACGTGGAATGATCACGTAACAAACCACTAATGTGATTGTGGCAACAGATGTTACCGTTGCAAGTTTAGTGATGAATGAAGAATTGATACGCGCAGGGAATCCGCGGAAAAGTAGGTGTAGAGCTATGAGTAGCCCGAAAACTGCGCTGATGATGCGTGACGGGAAAGACAGGTCGTTGGCGGTAGTGCTTGCGCTGGAGAATGCCAGAAAAATGAACGCAATAAGGGGTAGGGCGCGGCACACCATGTTTTTTAAGCCGAAGCGCTGGGTGATATGGTCGTAAATTAACCCCGCGCATCCGTAAATACCAAAAGCACCGATGACGGCCAAAATCTGTAGTGGCCAGTTGCCTAGTGAGCCAAGTGTGCTAAATCC
>JAPYTC010000285.1 GCA_029941685.1 Planctomycetota bacterium
GCTTTGTCGCGCATCTCAATGGTGTAGAAATCGCGCGTGATAATTTGGGTATCTTCGGAGTAAATCCGCAATGGCTCGCTGATGCACCTTCGCAGCATACCGGACGTCTGCAATGGGGTGGTGACCCTGATGACTTTCGCGTTGAAGCACCGTTGCAGTTATTGGTTGAGGGCGTGAATGTCTTGACAGTCGAAGTGCATAGTGTGTCGAATGATGGCACGCTTAGCCTGACGCCGTTTTTGTCGATTGGTAAGAAGCATTCGGCGGTGCCGGGTAATCCGAGCAGCTACATTGATTTTGCCGAAGACACATTACATGCCGGATTCGCCTTGTCGGCATCTGGAGAAGAAGTGGTGTTGGCTGATGCCGGCGGTGCTGTCTTGGATTCATTTACTTACCCACAATTATGGGCTGATCAAACTTATGGTTATGACGCCGCGCACAATTTGGTTATCTTCCAGCAGGCAACGCCCGATGCCGCCAACAGTGCCACCGGTTTTGCCGATGTAGTAGGAGCAGTAACCATTTCTCCGGATGGCGGCGCTTACTCTTTAACGCAAACCGTTAGCTTAGGTTGTCTCACTGCTGGTGCCGATATCTGGTATACACTTGATGGTACAGAGCCAGCAGCCAATGGCGCAAGCAGCGTGCTTTATACGGCACCGTTTGATGTGTCACCACCGGCGGTAAATCCGGTAGTGGGCGTACGTGCAATTGGCGTGGTCAATGGTTGGTGGCCATCACGCATTAAAACCACTTCGTTTTTGTTTAACTTGCAACACGACATGAAGGTGTGGTCGATTGTTACCGATCCATATTATATGTGGGATCCGAATGAAGGGATCTACTCAAACTTTCAGGCCGACCTTGAGCAGCCATTCCATGTCGAGCTTTTTGAGGATGACGGCACTAAATTGTTTGCCTCTGATGTCGGTGCGAAAATTCATGGTGGTGCCACTCGCAGTAACGCGCAAAAGACCTTGGCGATCGTGTTCCGCGGCGCATATGGCGAATCCAAAATACCGATTCCGTTCTTTGGCGATGATAAGCCAAGTGTCTACAACCGTCTTCTTTTGCGCAATTCAGGCCAAGATTGGATGCATTCGTTTATTCGTGATGGCTTGGCCCATTTGATTTTATCCGAGGCAGATTTAGACGTGCAAGGGTTTCAGCCTTCGGTGGTTTACATCAACGGTCAGTACTGGGGTATTCATAATATT
>JAPYTC010000286.1 GCA_029941685.1 Planctomycetota bacterium
TCTTAAGCTTCTTGGGATTAGGTGTAGAAGCACCCGCCGTTTCTTGGGGACGCCTTGCCAGCGACGGTATGTCAACACTCAACCCCTTGGTCGATGCCGGATGGCTACTTTATCTACCAAGCATCGCATTAGTTGGATGCTTACTTCTGTTTCAGCGACTAGCTAGATGGGCGCGCGATTACGTCAATCTCGACTCTTAAGTCGCGCGGCAAACGCTGCACTTCAACACACGATCGCGCGGGCTGATGACCGTCTAAGTAATCGCTATAGATTTCATTCATCGCAGCGAATTCGTCCATGTCAGCTAAATAAACCGTTGCCTTAACGATATCTTGCAATTGACAACCGGCTGCAGCCAATACTTCTTGCAAATTAGCAAATACTTGATGAGTTTGGCTAACGATGTCGTCACCTGGAATTGAATTGTCAGGGAGCATGCCAACGATACCTGAAGAATAAACCCAACCGTCGACCCGAATTGCCTGGCTATACGGACCAATAGCTTGAGAGGACTTTCGTGTGTGTATGATTTCCATTATCGTTTTCCAGTTAGTTGTTGGTGAACGTGTGTGCTTAAAAATTGGGGTAAAGAACCGCCGTTAGTGTAGACCTCTTGAATAAGTCGCGATGACACATAAGAAAAGCTTTCGTTGGGCATCACAAAGACGGTTTCGATTCCCGAATCAAGTTGGCGATTGGTTAATGCCATGGGATACTCGTACTCGAAGTCGGTAACGGTACGCACCCCACGCAATAATACGTTTACTTGGTGTTGCTTGGCGTACTCGACCAACAAACCTGAGCAACTATCGATGACGACTGGCAAAGCGGACAAATCGTGGTGCAATAACTCTAAGCGCTCTTCAATACTAAACAAACCATCTTTAGAAGAATTGTCAGCCACCACCACACGCAATGACCCGAATAATTCGACACCACGTTTAATCAAATCGTAGTGCCCTAGTGTGGGAGGATCGAAGCTTCCAGCAAACAAAGCATAAGGATGTAATTCTGCCATGCAAATATTGTAGTGTCGCCAAGCAGATTCGGACGTCATCTTTACACATGAACTCATGGCGTCAACCCAACCTGCTACGAGTGGCCTTTTTCAGTTATTTAATAACCGGACTATATCTATTCATGCTGCCATGGCACCGTGACTACATTGAGCAGCTGTGCATTGACCTCGGCCCAAGCTGCTGTCTTTTGGC
>JAPYTC010000287.1 GCA_029941685.1 Planctomycetota bacterium
GATGTTCGAGCGCGCGCGTCTTCGATCTCAAGACTGTCGGAATGCGGAGCTGGTGAATCAGTAGACTCGCTTGATTCAACCGCATCATCGCTGCAAGCAACAACTAGCAGCAACAGAAAACTTAACTTAAGCTTCAACACGTTTTTACCTCGGCCTCGGCAAGCAATGCACCTAGTAGATCTAAAGTTTGTTCGCCGTACATGCCGGCCAAACGCGATTCAAAATCGATGGCCACTGGCGAAGTAGAATCGGGAGTAAAGCCGAGCCACAAGTCGCCGCGGACTTTATCTCCGGTGCGTCCTGATGTAAATGTAGGTTCTGCGGTCATGGGTGTTAGTCAAAGACAGTGGGTGGTATTTTAGAACAATGATACCGTAAAGTGCTGCAATCAGTTATTGTTTGCGATGATGGCACGTGACCTCATCCTCGGACTGAACCAATACACCCACTCAGCTGCGGTGTGTGTGCTCGACGCCAATGGCAAAATGCTGTTCTGCGGCGAGAAAGAACGCCTCACTCGTAAGAAGCACGACGGTGGTGATACTGCCGACTTAGTCGAGCATGCATTGACAGCGGTCGGCGCCGAGCTGAGCGATGTCCGTGTGGTTTGTGCCAACAATCATCTATTCCGCATCGATCGCTTTCAAGATTCGGTCGAATGGGCGACAGCATTATTTCAATATCGCTCAAGCTACACCTCCGACTTCAACCTACTGCCAGGCGTTGAACGCATTGAACTGTCGCACCATTTGGCACACGCGTGGTCGGTGTTGCCCTACGCCCCATTCGATAACGGCATTATCGTAGTCGCCGACGGCATGGGTTCGACCTTGCACGAAATGCAAATGCCTGGAGAAAACTACTTTACTGATTTCGATTTAGAGAGTCATCCGCAATTTTATGACGTTGAGCGCAAGGGCGAAGCATTTGGATGGCGTGAAGGTGAATCAGCGTTTATGTTTGAAGGCGGCAATATGCAACGTTTGTTCAAGCGTTTTGTGGCCGAGTCTACTCCATCGTTACTTTACAACTACGGCTTCGAAAACATGGATTCACTAGGTGCGCTTTATTCGCGGGTGTCGTCACATATTTTCGCCGACTGGAATGCCTGCGGAAAGGTAATGGGCATGGCACCGTGGGCCAAAGACTGGAATAAAAACTACCAACACCAACCGATTTTAAGTGGCGATCTAAAC
>JAPYTC010000288.1 GCA_029941685.1 Planctomycetota bacterium
ACCTCTGCCAATTGCTCGGCATATCGCAGCGCATTTTTCACCGATTGCCCCACAAATTTCGACGGCAACCCTTCCCCTTTAGCGTAAATCGGCTGTGGCACCGGTTGTTGCTGCATATCAGCCTCGTCAATCACCTGCGCCGAAGTAAGCTGCCAGCCATTTTTTTCACATAAAACCCCCTCAAACGCCATTTTTTCGCCCTCAACGAACTGCTTTTTTCGGAATGCCTGGTTGAAAAACGCCACACATAGTTTTTGATCATCAATCTTTATGCGTACATTTAAGATGTTGCGCTTATACCCCATACGAAAAATGCTAACCGAATAAATTTCTCCGGCAATTTGCACGAATTCGCCGTCGATTTCAGAGAATTTTTGACTTTTTACTACTATTGGTGCAGGCCGATAGCGTTTTGGCAACAACCTTAGGAGCCCTTCGATATCGTTAATCCCAAATGCGATTTTGTATTTGTTAGCCTTAATACGACCGATACCACCCAAAGCCGTCAGCGACTGGGCTAAATCTGGCACAGCAGGCTGTTGAGACTTCATATAAATAATTTAATAAAAAGAAGTAACAGAGTAAAGGTTTGTGCGTATTTATTAGCAAGTCGGTTGTTGTTCGGGGGGATGACAACGATTACCAGCTCTACGTATTCCTGAGTCTTGGGTAAAGAGGTGTAACTTCGGTTACGCCTCTTTTTTCTACACATCTCTTTATTTCAGACTTATAACATTTTAAACTCTGTGCATGAGTTTCAAGTTAACGTACGGGCCGTGGGCCGTTGTCACTGGCGCCTCTTCGGGGTTGGGCGAGCACTACACGCGGCAACTCGCCGAGCGCGGGCTGAATGTGCTGATTGTGGCGCGGCGCTTAGGACTGCTTGAAACCTTGGCAGATGAGCTGCTGTCAAAGCACAAAGTTAAAATCGAGTGCTTGGCGCTAGACTTAACAACTACAGGCGCTGTTGAGTCGTTGCTTGAGGCCTGTCAAGCTAAAGACATCGGCTTGCTGGTGAACAACGCGGGCTTTGGAATCAAAAAGCCATTCCATGAAAATGAATATTCTGCCCTGCGCGGCATGGTACGCTTGAATTGTGAGGTCCCCGTGCTGCTTACCCATGCATTGCTCGATAAACTGAAAAGCCGTGATCGCG
>JAPYTC010000289.1 GCA_029941685.1 Planctomycetota bacterium
AGCATCTGCGACAGCTTGGTAACATAGCTTGCCATCAATGATGTTTGCGGCCGAACGTAGCTGGTCATCGTCGAGGGCCTTCTTCGGTCCTATACGTGCAAGCTGACAAATGTACGGCAAAGTCGCGTTCGTAAGCCCGAAGGTTGAAGTACGCGGTACTGCGCCCGGCATATTGGCTACACAATAATGAACGACACCATCAATCACGAAAGTTGGATCGGCGTGAGTTGTTGGAGTACAGGTTTCAATACATCCGCCTTGGTCGACAGCGACATCAACAATGACCGCACCATCTTGCATCTTCTTTAAATCTTCGCGCGTAATCAACTTTGGCGCCCTTGCACCAGGAATCAACACTGCGCCGATGAGCAGATCGGTGGTTGGCAGCAAATCTTGGATTGCTTGCGGGCTAGAGTAAATAGTGGTTACATTAGCTGGCATCACGTCTTCGAGGTAACGCATACGGTCGAGACTTAAATCAAGAATCGTCACATTAGCACCAAGGCCCGCGGCCATATATGCAGCTTGTGTTCCAACGACGCCACCACCAAGAATGGTCACTTGTGCTGGGGCCACACCTGGCAAACCGCCAAGCAGTACACCACGCCCTCCCTCGGGAGCCTGGAGCGCTTTGGCGCCTTCTTGAACCGACATACGCCCTGCTACTTCAGACATTGGCGTGAGTAACGGTAGAGTTCCGTTAAGTTCGAGGGTTTCGTATGCGAAACAGTGCGCGCCGGTATCAAGTAGCCCAAGGGTAAGCGCTTTGTCGGCAGCGAGGTGAAGGTAAGTAAAAATGGTTTGGCCTTTGCGTGCCATGGCCACTTCATTAGCTTGCGGCTCTTTGACCTTAAGGATCATGTCGGCTTGCGCCCACACTTCAGCTGCTGACAACAAAATGGTCGCGCCAGCATCAGTATATTGCTGATTATCGAAACCAGAGCCGTTACCGGCCATCGTTTCAACGACTACATGATGGCCTTGACCGCACAAAACTGCTGCACCACCTGGGGTAAGTGCAACTCGCGATTCAAGAACTTTAATTTCTTTGGGAACTCCTACTAGCATGATGTGTATCCTTGGGCGAGAATTTTAGTCATGCCTACCGTCTACGACAACCTAATCCTTGTGAAACAACGAATCACCGAAGCTGCCC
>JAPYTC010000290.1 GCA_029941685.1 Planctomycetota bacterium
GTTTTACGGTTTCCCATTCTTCGTCGGTGAGCTTACCTTGCTTGTGCAGAATGGTCAGCGGAATACCGATTTTGCCGATGTCATGCAACCACGCGCCGATGCGAATTTCGCGAATTTGCTGCTTGGTCATTCCGGGTATTTCGCGCGCCATCATTACGGCAAAAGTTGCTACTTTTTTAGAATGATCACGAGTGTATTTGTCTTTCGTTTCGAGCGAGTTAACGAGTGCTTGTACCCCGGTTAAGAACGCGCGCACTTCGGCTATGTCAGCATTCTTAAGTTTGCGATCGTCGGCAATAGTTTTGCTACGCCGACTCATCGCGCTGGCAATGTGTTGCGCCACTGACGCCACACTCGCTGGCTTCATCATGTATTCGTCAGCGCCATCACGGACGGCCTGTACAGCTATTTTCACGTCGTTTTCGCCGGTAAGCATTAAGAACGGTAAGTTAGCATCTACGTTGCGGATGTGGCGCAGTAGCTCATCACCGCGCATTCCGGGTAGGCCTAAGTCGGAGACCACGATATCGAATGATTCGAGCGCTAGGCGGTGTAGTGCTGTGCGGGCGTCACGTACAGCTGATACGCGGTAGCCTTGTTGACTGAGACCGGCCTCGAGGAGCGCGCGTTGGTCTGGGTCGTCTTCGACTACTAGGACGTTGTGTGATGGGGCCATTGTCTAAAAGCGTATCATAGCTGTATATGTGGATACAAGCATGGGGCGCGATTCTGTGACTTCATTGGATGATAAACGCGGTGTCCGATGCTTCATCCTAGTTCCTATTGAAGATTTCTTTGTTGATTTGGGATTATTGACGGCTTGCTTGAGTGCGAAACTTGGTAGAGTCAGTGTCATGCTGAAAAACATACTCGCTGTCTTCGTAGGCATCATTGCCGGCTCTGCTGTAAATATGGGGCTTATTACTATCGGGCCGATGGTGATTCCGCCACCAGAAGGTGTCGATGTGACGGACCTTGAAAGCATGAAGGCTGGCGCTCATTTGTTCGAGGCGCGACACTTTTTGTTTCCGCTCTTAGCACATGCTGCGGGCACATTAGTTGGTGCTTGCGTAGCTTATTGGGTAGCTGCCACACATAAGAGTTGTGTAGCACTCGTCATTGGTGTTTTCTTTTTAGT
>JAPYTC010000291.1 GCA_029941685.1 Planctomycetota bacterium
ACCCCGATGGTTGCGGTAAATAGATATCATCAAGTCCGTCGCCATTGACGTCGGCTATTGCAATGCCTTGATGGGATTTCGTTGAAAGCCCAAGGCTTGCAGCAATATGTTTCTGCCAATAATTCAGGCTTGGCGCTAATTGCTCTGGGTAGTTAGCGTGACGAAACACTGAGTCTGACACATCACTAAACAAGGTTTGCGCGGTTGTCAGTTGTTCGCAATTAATGACTTCGATTGAGTCAATGCTAAGTTGTGGTTGCGCCGTCCACCTGATAAATAAATTTGCATTCTGCTGGTAATCTTTGCCTAAAACATCAAAATGGCTAAGCATAAGTACTTTGGTCGCGTAGCCGTTACTAGTTTGACTCACGCCAATAATCTTGTATTTGGTATGACCATGAGAATAGTCTGAAAAACTAAAACTAGCATCACGGCCACCGTGCTGGACAGTCACACCATCGTTGTCGAAAACTGGAACAAACTTGGCGTCGATTAGGCCGTGACCTTTATCAGCCAGAATAACACTAGCTTGCTTAGAAATATCTTCGAATTGGTCAATGCCCGATTGCGCTTGACTACTTGCGCAACCAATAACTGCAATCAGGCATGAAGCAATCAGCATTAATCTAGGTTAAGCCAAATCGACTTGCTTTCAGTGTAGGTATCAAGCGCATGCGACCCGAGCTCGCGTCCGAAACCTGATTCGCCGAAGCCACCGAAGGACATACTTGGGTCGTACATGTTGTAAGTGTTCACCCAAACAGTGCCGGCGCGTAATTGCTTGGCAAAGTTAAGCGCGCGAGCCACATCGCGAGTGAAGACACCCGCTGCTAGACCGTAACGCGAGTTGTGCGCGATTTCTAAAGCATGTGCATCGTCGTCAAACGGGATAACTGCAACTACTGGACCAAATATTTCTTCTTGCGCCAATGCCGAATCTGGATCTACATCAGCAAACACTGTAGCCTCGATGTAATAACCTTTGCCGCCACCAACTTCATCGCGCAATGAATTGCCACCGGCAACTAAGCGCGCACCATCGGCTTTTGCCTGTTCGATTGCCGCTAACACTTTGTCATATTGCGCTGCATTGCAAACTGGGCCCATGCG
>JAPYTC010000292.1 GCA_029941685.1 Planctomycetota bacterium
TTGCTAGAGCTGTCGTGGCGCAAAGACTTTGTTGCTACGGTGCGAGGACTTAATAAGTTAAAATCGCCATGCCCAAGTGCGTCGCAGCTCAAGACATATTTATCAAACTACGTTCGCGGACGTGGCCCTCAATTTCCTGGAGAGTACGTGGTTCCGCAGGGGGCCGAATTTTCAACTAAGGTTTATAAGGTGGTCGAAAATATTAAAGTGGGGCAGTCGTTGTCGTATCAAGAAGTTGCAGTGTTGGCGGGTTCGCCCAAGGCGTCGCGTGCGGTGGGTAATGCCATGGGTAAAAACCTGTTGCCGTTGGTGATCCCATGACACCGAGTGTTAGCTAGCGGCCAAGGTCTTGGCGGCTTTACGGGTGGGATTGGGTATAAGAAATTATTGTTGACGGCAGAAGGTGTCGAGTACGCCTAAGCCAACCAGCGTCCGGCGTTAAAGGCGAGCAATATCAATACCGAATTGATGAACAAGGCATTCAATTTAATCGACGACTTGTTGATTGGCCAAGGTGCATAGATGCACACTAGCGCTGCGGCTACTCCGAGATAAAGGCCAACATAATTCATGGCGAAGGCGAGCAGTGGCAATGCCAAAGTGCTGCTAGGTATTTTGGTAATAAATTTTCTAGCTAGGTACAGACAAACTACCACCGGTACTATAAACACCAGTTGCCCCAGCTCTACTCCGAGGTTAAAACCGAGCAGTGACATAATCTTGGCGTTTGCTGCCAAACCGATTTCGCCGAGTACGCCGGCGAAGCCGAAACCATGTAATAAGCCGAAGGCAAAGGCTGGGATAGCCGGATTTGAGTTTTTAGCCCCTTGCTTTAAGTGGGTAATCAATACCAGAATAATGCTAATTGCAATCGCTGGCTCAACAAAAGAGGACGGTAGTGACACGATGTCTAAAGCCGAGCAAGCCAAGGTGATGGAATGCGCCACCGTGAAAGCGGTAACCGCGTAAATCAATTTGCGTAAACTTGCGACGCCAAATAGCAACGCCAATAAAAACGCTAAATGATCGTATCCGGATAAAACGTGTTCGAAGCCGAGTCCGGTGTAGCTACTTAGGGTTTCGAGTTGTGTTGGTAAGTGTAATAAG
>JAPYTC010000293.1 GCA_029941685.1 Planctomycetota bacterium
CAGTACGTCGCTACCGCCGCCAGGCACCGGACCCAAAGTTGAGATTTCGAAGTCGTCGATATTCCAACCACCGAATTCTAAGCCAGCGTCAGACTCCATTGTGAAGCGAACCTTGACGTCAGAGTTGCCGTCGGCGATTGCGGAGATATCAACTTCTTGCATGCCCCAGCCCATGTCGATCAGATTACCGTTTGCAGGATTTGCCCACACCGTAACGCCATTAACTGTTATCTTAGCTTGGTCATAGATGCCTTCTTCAACTGCGAGTGAACGAGCGAAGCGTAACTTGACACCTGTCTCACCAGAACAATCAATGCTTGGCGATTCAAGGTAGTTGTTTACGTTTGCTTGGTAGATTCCATTCCAGCCATTCATGCCAAGGTCGCCAGCCCAGCAGTTAGAGCCTGAGAATGCTGTACTTGGATCTTCCGCGAGGCCTTGCGGGGTACCGCGCTGCCAATCATCTTGGGTCGCGATTTGTGCGTGTGTCCAACCTTCGTCGGTCGCACCTTCGAAATCGTTGAAGTAGATTTGACTCTCTACACCAACAACAAACGAAAATTCAGCGTTGCGTGGCAAGTCATCGTTGTTGCCCAGTGCGTCGTGTGCAGTAATGTGATACTTAACACGTGCCGGTGAAACCTGACCGGGAATGCCTATTGTCCATATTGAGCCAGTAGGATTGTTCATGTTAAGAGTTGTAGATGCGCCGTTATTAACTGTGAAAGTTACCTCCGCAGCAGTAACGCTTGAACCAATCACACTAGTGATGTCAGCATCAACAACATACGGGCCTGCTTCATCCAGGCTATTGCCCAATTCAGTGTGCAAGATTTGAATTAAATCAAGATCTACCCCCGGGAAGCCTTGTTGACGGAATCCACCATCAATGTCAAGGTAGTTGGGGGTACCGTCACCGATGTTACCGTTGTTATCGTCAAGCACCAACCAGTGCTCTTCAATGACCGAGTGAATGCTTGAATCGTTATAAGCATTCATGGTTCCGATGAACAAAGTGTCGGCGGTTAAGTCACCAGCAGCATTGCCTAGAGTCTCGTTAAGGTGCTGGCGTACTTTCCATAAGGCACCCATGAGC
>JAPYTC010000294.1 GCA_029941685.1 Planctomycetota bacterium
GCTTACAACTTGTCTGCTGGTGGGCCTATTTTGGCGCCGAGTGTCGAGGCCTTAGTCGTTCAGCCACTAGCACCGCACACTATGGCAATGCGCCCGTTGGTGCTGCGTAGCGATCGTCAGTTTAGCTTACGAATTAATTCGGCAGGCACTTTAAATAGCGACGGCCACCTAGAAGGCAATTTGCAGCCAGGTGACCGTGTAAGAATTGGTCCGAGCCGACGTACTTTGCAGTTAATTGTCGACCCGAAGAATCGTTTTTATTCGCGCCTGCGTTCGAAGCTTCATTGGGGTGAATCCTCTGTATCAGGCAACGACTAAGGTTTATCCGTAAACGCCGCGTAGCTTGTCGAAGTAAGCAACGCGCTCGACTCCCAGCATACATGTTGCAAGGCGCAAACCAACCTTATGTTTCTCTGCCGCCTTACGCGCTTTATCGTAAGCTTCGATAATCATGCGATCGAGACGCTCTTCAACGAGCTCGATAGGCCAATAATATCCGGCGCGGTTTTGCACCCACTCGAAGTAGGCGATAATTACCGAGCCACTGTTACCGAGTAAGTCTGGCACAATCGGAATACCACGGCTTTCGAGGATATTGTCGGCGCGCTTGGTGGTTGGTCCATTCGCAGCTTCGACAACCAGCTTCGCGTTGATGGTGTCTGCATTTTTACCGGTAATCTGATTAGAGGCCGCTGCCGGAATCAGTACGTCGCACTCAATGCTTAAGAGCTCAAAGTCGCGCACAATGTCGCCACCAGCAAAACCATCTAGTGAACCATGCTTTTCGCGATATTGAACTAGTGCGGCTACATCAATCCCTTTTTTGTTGTGGAAGCAAGCTTGTAAGTCGCCCATGCCGATAATGCGATGGCCGTTACGGTCGAGTTCAAGTGCAACTTGTGAAGCAACATGACCTGCACCTTGAATGACGACATCAACTTTGTCGTGGATGTTCATCTCGCCGAGGCGACGCTCCATCAACACGCGTACGCCACGGCCAATGGCAGAATTACGCAATTGGGTGCCACCCAAGCCAAGAGGCTTGCCCACGACCACTGCATTAACTGTGTGGCGTGCATGCATTGAGTAGGTG
>JAPYTC010000295.1 GCA_029941685.1 Planctomycetota bacterium
GCCTTCATGTTTGAAGTCGCAGCAAGCGCATTTATCGTAGCCACTTTCATATTGTCAGAGGCTCTACACTTATCCATGACTGTAGTCATTGCCAACAGATTCTCGCTGTAATCAACACTAGTGTTTGTCTTTGCAGCAAGCAGTGAAGCGATGAGCAGGTTGTCGACTTTACGCCATGAGCTTTTCTGCGCCATGAGATTGAAAAAGTTATTCAGGCAATCTCCAGCATCATTGCGGCCACTAAGGCCAAGGCCTACTGCGGCGAAGCACTTTGCGTTATAGTCTCGTGAATTATTGAAAGTATCAATCAGCACATCAGTAGCGTCGACGGTCGACATTAAACCTAGTGCAATATATGCTGCCTGGCGAACACTTTGCTCCTTATCAGCAAGTGATTCAATAATAAATGGTGTCGTCGCAGGATAAGCGACTCGCCCTAATGAAAGAAGGGCTGATTCGCGAACTGCAGCGTCATCTGACAGTGTTGCCTCAAGTAGCAACGGTATCGACTTCAGTAAAAACTCGTCGCGCTTCACATTAAAGTTGTTGGCGCCATAAAAACCGAATTCGTTTACTGCGTTGGCGGGAAAGTCCGCCGCGCCACGAATCATGGTGTCGCGTTCGTTTTCGTACCAAAATTCCCAACGATCCCACGCGGAGTCAGGTGTACTGAGAGTATGTCCAAATGGACTAATGGCGCCAGAACCGAAGTTTAGCATTTCCATTTGTGCCTCATCTACAGGCCCCCGATATGAGCCGGAGACCAGTGACGGCTCTTGTGGAGCCATGAAAAGAGATGTTGTGAGTAAGATTGTAAGCATGATGTGTTTTTTGAATCAACACATCTGCGGACGTCCTCAGGACCGGATTAGCTTTTTCTTAATAAAATAACGAGCTAAATACGGTGTGAATCTCTTCGCGAGGCATCTGCCCCACCACATATACTTTTTTCAGCGGCGGATTACCTTCAACCATGCGGATGCCGCCGATTTCACTGTATCGAGCTAAATTCACCTCTAGCGAGGATAAACCCATGCCAGTACTGCTCGAATCTGAATGCTGTGCACCAAATATCTGAT
>JAPYTC010000296.1 GCA_029941685.1 Planctomycetota bacterium
GTTGACTCAAAGCGAATTAAAACGCATGGTTGATTTATGCGTAACTAGTGCAACCATCGAAACTGGCGATGGCATCATCGATTTTGCGATGAAAACCTTCCCTGCAATGCAGGAAGATCTCTCCCAACCTGCTGCGGCCATCGAAAAGATCCGCACCGAAGGCCCTGGTGCCGACCTTAGTGGCCTCGGTTACGCAGGCGATTGATCGTTGTTGATTGAACAGCAAGCCGTCGAGCTGATTGCTCAGACGCTGCGTGATAAACCCGCGGCTAATTTAATGTTGGCCACGGGTTCTACGATGTTGCCGGTTTATGCTTTATTGCGTGAGGCTGGTTTAGATCTAGATTTTAGTTTGGTGAAGACCTTTAACCTCGACGAATATTATCCGGGTAATCAGTTTCGAGAATTTATGAACGCGCAGTTGTTTGAGCATGTGAATATTGATGCGGCTAATGTGCACTTCCCTACTGTAGATTACGATGAAGTGATTGCCGCTGCCGGTGGCATTGATTTATGTATTTTGGGTATCGGCGTGAATGGGCATATCGCGTTTAATGAACCGGGCTCGAGTGCTGATTCACGTACGCGGGTGGTTGAACTTGATGAGTCGACGCGAGTGCGTAATTCTAAGTTGAACAATGGCGTGGATATCCCGCAGCAGGCGATTAGTGTGGGGGTGGCGACGATTTTAGATTGTAAAAAGATTGTGGTGCTGGCGAATGGTGCAGATAAGACAAGTGCGGTACATGAAGCACGCTATAGTGACATCAGTGATAAATGTCCTGCATCCTTTTTGCAGACTCACGCTGATGTTACATGGCTAGTTTCTTAATACTTACTCTTTTCTGCGCACAGAGCCTTAACGACCAATTCGACACTTTTAATTCGGCACCCGTCGAGTTGTATGCCGAGTCACCGTTGTTTTATAACCCAACGGCAATAGACGTAGATGAAGACGGTAATGTTTGGGTAGCCGAAGCCGTTAATTACCGCCAATGGAGTGGCCGCAACCCCGGGCGTCATCATGACGCTGGCGACCGCATCGTAGTGT
>JAPYTC010000297.1 GCA_029941685.1 Planctomycetota bacterium
AGGCGAGGCTTCAGATCTTCGCCTCAAGTTGGCTCGCGAAACAGAGCGTGCTAACCAAGTTGAAGCTCAGCTTGCAACAGCCGTTTCACTTTACGGCATCGACGTTAACACAATCGGTGCACAGCCAGCAATGGAAGGCATGGTCACTAGCGTTGCGGAAGCAGGCGGCACTACTTATGTCGTAATTAACCTCGGTAAGAATGACAGTGTTCAACCAGGCTTTACGTATGATGTGTTCGATGGCTCAACATACAAGGGCCGTATTTCTGTTCTAACAGTAAACGAATCTAAGTCAGCTGCGACAGTAGCTATGTTCAATGCACCAATCGCTGCCGGCGATCGCGTGGTCACTCGACTATAAAAAGGATTTAAATCATGGCAGCACGTCGAAGAGCAGCAGCAAAAGCCAGTGGTGGCACTACAGGTCGCCGTAAGGGCAAAGGTGCCAAACCTGCAAAAAATAAGAAAAAGAAGGCGCTTAAGGTAAAGAAAGACAAGGTAATTAAGCCAGGCCCACCAGTTGAGGTCGTCCTGTGTATCGTCACAGGGCTAATGCTCATTGTCGCTTTAGTCCTTATCGACTACTCAAATGGCTCACAGTTCGGCGAAGGCATGCTTTTCGCTGACCACTACCAAGGCTAGATTACCTTTAGTCATACAGGCTGCCTCATGTACATGAGGCAGCCTGTTCTTTTTTGCCTTTAACATCGCCGTTGAAGTTTATATACTGACTTTGGTTATTTGACCGTTCCCCAACAAAAAAATGTTAAATTGGCTTAAAAGCAGATTCTCGCTCAGCGAAGACTTAGGTATTGACTTAGGCACAGCTAATACTTTGGTGGCCTCTCTTGAAGACGGCATCCTAATTAGCGAGCCGTCAGTAGTGGCGGTTTATAAAGGTACCAACGAGGTTATTCTCGATGGCGATGGTGTAGGTAACGAAGCTTACCGCATGTTGGGACGTACGCCCACGAACATTGAGGCGGGCTCAAAGGGGCCGGCTGGCGCGCGCGGCCCT
>JAPYTC010000298.1 GCA_029941685.1 Planctomycetota bacterium
CATCGCATGTTGCGGACGCTCGGAGTGCAGTGACAAACCGTAAAGCATGCGCGACTGGCCCACTGCAAAGTCGGCGATGTCGATGGCTTCTTGGACTTCACCTAAACCTTCTTGCAAAATCTTGCCCATTTCTAGTGACACAATCTTGCCGAGCGGCTCTTTGTACTTGCGCATCGCCTCGCCCATCAGGCGGACGTATTCGCCGCGCGCCGGAGCTGGAAGTTCGCGCCACTTTAAGAATGCGGCGTGTGCTTCGGCCGATACCTTTTCGTAGTCGGCTGCTGTAGCTTGAGTTACGCTGCCGATTTGCTCGCCAGTTGCTGGTGAGTAAACAGGGAGTTCTTCGCCGCCACATTCAAGCCATTCGCCGCAGTAAGCGCCGGATTGCTGGCCGTCGATGCCGAGTTCTTTGAGGAATGAGAGGTCTAGGGAGGATGCTGTAGAAGTCATGGTTGCAGATTCTAGCATGTCGGCGCAGGCAGAGATTAGATGCTCAATCTAGGCTTTGCCTTGCTCGACTGCTGCGAACTTACTCTGAATCGCCTTCTTGATGCACTAGTTGCACACCGCCGACATCTAATAACACCGCTGCGGGGTCGATGCTTCCACCGGCCGATGTCGAGCGCATGGTGATTTTGATTTCCCACGCTTCGGTGGTGTAATCGGTGACAATTAAATTGTCTACCCGGTGACCACTGGCGCGCAAGGCATCGGCGAGTTCTTCGACCAAACCGGGGCGCGGCGTGGCGACTACTTCGAGGACTTTGCGTTTGAGGCGGCGCATTAATTTGCGTTCGATGGGTGAGAAGATCACCAAAATGAAAATGATCAGCCCCGATGCCAACAACGCTTCGGTAATGAGTCCGGCGCCGACAGTCAGCCCCAGTCCAGCCACTGCCCATAATATGGACGCCGTAGTTAAGCCGTGAATGGTGAGGCCAGTGCGCATGATTACGCCGGCACCTAAAAAGCCCATGCCACTAATGACCTGCGCAGCGATGCGTCCGGTGT
>JAPYTC010000299.1 GCA_029941685.1 Planctomycetota bacterium
GTGTTTACATTGTCTGTGTTTTTTCTTTTTATTTTTTTCATTTTGTATCATTTTGTGATTTTTTTGGGGTTATGGTGCATCTAATATTTTTTGATATCGACCAAGCCTTTACTCGGTGGGTCGTCTCAAGAGGTAGTGCGTGAATCACTGACTCAGGCCGAACGCAATTTGGTTTACTCCGTGCGTTCCTTCGAGCGTTACCGTCGTTCCTTTGCGCTTGACTTGGCCTTCCAGTATTTTCAGCTTATTGAAAGCATTCGTAACTTGCAAATCGAAACGGTAAACTTTGATGGCTTGTTGTTACTTGCCGAGCGTAATGCGGCGATTGCCGAAGCGGGGCAGTTAAATGACATCGAAGCAGACCAAGCGCGTCAAGATACTCTTGAGTCATCGAATAGGCTGCTTGAGTTAGACGCCCGGGTTAAAAAAGGTCTTGACGACTTTAAATTGTTGCTGGGTTTGCCGGTAGTGGTCGATCTTGTTTTAGAAGAATCAAGTTTCGAGGTGTTTGTCGATTTCGAAGAATACCTACTCGGCCTTGAAGAAGATTTTGCTATTCAAATGTCACTTTCGCGGCGACTCGATTACTTAAATCGAGCTGACTCTACTCTCGACTCCGAGCGCAAAGTGCGCGTTGCTGAAGAAGCGTTGCGCGCGGTACTGGGGCTTACTGCCGAGGCTTCCTCTCTGGGTGACGGAGAACTCGAGTGGTCGGCGGGGCTTAATCTTAGTCTGCCGATAAACCGTATTCCCGAGCAGAATGCTTATCGCAGTAGTTTAATTACTCACCAAGAAACTTTGCGCAGTGAACAATTTTTGAAAGACACTATTGTGGCTGGTTTACGCGAAAATATCCGCAATTTGTATACCTCGATTGAGGCCGTGGCTATTCAGCAAAGCTCGATTGAATTGGCGAAGAAGAGAGTCGAAAGCACCGATATGAATTTAGCCGCCGGTAGATCCGACACACGGTCTGTACTTGAGGCGCGCCGCGCACTGGTTAGTGC